>JANLQB010000686.1:0-3288 GCA_031367565.1 Verrucomicrobiota bacterium | reverse complement strand
CAAGTTCGATCTGCGCTGCGATCAGATTTCCTCGTGGCACTGGGCTGGGGAGAAAAAGGACGATTTCATCCGCGATCAATGGGGCCGCGATACGCAGATCGCGATGGGCCAACCGGGCGATCGAGGCGACTTTTTCCATCTTTACATCAACGGACTTTACTGGGGCCTCTACAACACGCAGGAGCGGCACGACGCGTCGTTTGCCGCGCACTATTTCGGCGGAAACGAGGGCGACTACGATGTGGTAAAATACGACAACACATTCGGCGGGACAAACGACGCGGACGGCACGATCGCCTCCTGGCGGCGGCTGCACGATGCGGCGTATGCGGACTTCACAACGGCTGCGAAATATCAACGTGTGCAGGGCAACAATCCCGACGGCTCGCGCAACCCGGCCTACGAGCGGCTGGTGGATGTGGATAACCTGATCGACTACATGCTCATCGGCGACTACTGCGCGGCGAGCGACAATCCGCCGAGCGGCGGCGTGCAGAATAATTGGGGCGCAATTAAGAGCCGCCAGGGCGACTTCGGATTCCGCTTTTTTATCCACGATTGGGAGCTGTCGATGTTCGACGCGCAGACCGACAACGTGGTCGGCGAACAGCCAGTGGACAATCCGCTCGGCGATTTCAACGGCGGCAAACTCGACTACACGATGAGCAACGTGTGGCACATCTGGCAGGCGCTGCGCTTCAACGCGGACTTTCGCCTCCGCGTCGCGGATCGTGTGCAGAAGCACTTCTTCGGCGATGGCGTGCTCACTCCGGCGAAAGCGGCGGCGCGGTTTCAGGCGCGCATGGATGAGATCAATCTCGCAGTCGTCGGCGAGTCCGCGCGGTGGGGCGATGCCTTCTTCACGAACAATGACACGGGCGGACCGATCGGGCCGTTCCTCACGCTGAACCCGCGCAATGGCGAGCCTGCGGCGAAAAACCTCGATTTCGTGCCGCGACCGAATGGCGCCCCGCATCTGCTCACTCGGCAAGACTGGCTGAACGCGACACGCGTCCAATTCATCCAAAACTATTTCCCGATCCGCACCGCGATTGTGCTCCAGCAGTTGAAAGATGGCGGACTTTATCCCGCGATCGACTCGCCCACGATCACGCCCGCCAGCGGAAATATCGCCGCCGCGCAACTCATCACGCTCGCAAATCCCAACGCCACCGGCGCGATCTATTTCACGCTCGATGGCTCCGATCCGCGCCTGCTCGGCGGAGGCATCGCGGCGAGCGCGAAACGGTATGCACAGCCCGTCCTGCTCGGTCCGCTGAAGCGAATCAAGGCGCGCATCAAAGACGGCGAAACGTGGAGCGCCCTCGCCGAGGCGCGGTATGAAAACGCGCAGGATTTTTCCAAATTGCGCATCACCGAAATCAGCTACCACAACGCCGCCGTCGGGGCGGTCGCGGGCGACGAATACGATTTCATCGAACTCAAAAACGCGGGCACCACGGCGCTCGATATGAGCGGTCTGCTTTTCGATCAAGGCGTCACTTTCGCCTTCCCCACCGGCACCACGCTCACTCCCGGCGCGTTCTTCGTGATCGGGAAAAATGCACCGCGTTTTTCCGAAGCGCATCCGGGCAAAACACTCGACGGCATCTTCACCGGAAAACTCTCCGACAACGGCGAAGACCTCGTCCTTTCCGCAGGCAGCGGGGTGCCACTCATCTCGCTGCATTACCGCACCGATGAAGGCTGGCCCGCCGCGGCGAACGGCTTCGGCTTCACGCTCGTCCGCGCGGACAAGGGCTCGCCGGACAATCCGAAAAACTGGCGCGCGAGCACAAACATCGGCGGCTCGCCCGGAGGCGACGATCCCGAACCTCCCGCGATCCCGCGCGTGGTCGTGAATCGACTCGACGCGAATCCCGCGACCGGCAGCGATTCAATTGAGGTGAAAAATCTCGGCGACGTGACGGCGGACATCTCCGGTTGGTGGTTCACTGATGATCCCGCCGTGCCGCAAAAATTCCGCATCCTCTCCGCGCTCCCGATCCCCGCGGGCGGCGTGCGCAGCCTCCCGACCGCGACGCTCGATTTCCCAAAAACCGGCGGCGGCGTGTGGCTCTTTTCCGCAAATGCCGTCGGCGATCTAACGGGCTACGCGCATGGCTTCTCGTACGGCGCGGTCGAAACCGGATCGGTGCTGGAGCGAATCGTGAATTCCGTCGGCGACGAAAAATTCGTGCTGACCGGAAACCCGAATCCGCGCATCAACGAAATCCATTTTCATCCCGCGATCGGTGGCGATGAATTCGTCGAAATCCGTCGCGAAGCCGATCCAAATCGCGGCCCGCTCTCGCTCGCCGGCTGGCGGCTCAACGGCCTCAGTTTCACCTTCCCCGCAGAGGCCAGCCTCGCGCCCGGCGGACTCGCGCTCGTCGTCACGATCGATCCCGCCGCGTTCCGCACGAAATATGACGTCCCCGCCGAAGTCCCGATCTACGGGCCGACGACGGGCAACTTGCAGGACGAGGGCGAAGAGGTCGCGCTCCAAAAGCCGCTCACCTTTCCCGGCATCGCGGGCACTTTTTACGAGACGATCGGAAGCGTGCGCTACAACGACAAGTCGCCATGGCCGTACGAAACGAACGGTTTCGGCGCCTCGCTTCAGCGCCCCAGTGGCCCAAGCTTCGCGGACGATCCCGCGAGCTGGCTCGCTGCCGCGCCGACGCCGGGAATCTCGAACACCGTGAACGCCGCGCCGGCCGTCACGCTCACTTCGCCGGTCGCCGGCGCAGACATTACACCGCCGGAAAAAGTCCATTTCACCGTGAACGCCACCGACGACGACGGCACGATCGCGAAAGTGGAATTTCTCTCCGACAGCGTCGTCATCGGCGAAAAAACGAGCGCGCCTTTCGCCTTCGATTGGAGCGGCGCGGAAACCGGCCTCCACGATCTAACCGCGCGCGCCACGGATGATTCCGGCAACGTGACCGAGAGCGATCCCGTGACCGTCACCATCGGAAATCCACAACCCGGCGCTGGCCGCGGAATGCTCGGCGAATACTTCGGGAATCGTGAACTGACGGGCAACGCCGTGGCGCGCACCGACGCGGCGATCGACTTCCAATGGACCGACATCGACCCCGCACCCAGCATCCCGCGCACCGGCTTCTCCGTCCGCTGGACCGGCAAATTTCTCGCGCGCGTGAACGGCGAAACGACTTTCGATTTACGCGTCGCAGGCGGCGTGCGGCTCTACGTCAATGACGCGCTCCTCATCGACGAATGGGACAACGAACAGCCGCAGGATTTCTTCGCCAACTTCAC
>JANLQB010000678.1:0-2688 GCA_031367565.1 Verrucomicrobiota bacterium | reverse complement strand
ATGAGCGCGCAGCAATTCATGGAACTGCTCTTCGGAAAACTGCCCGCGTTTTTCGCCAATGAAGAAGAACTCCGCGAGCTCTGGAGCGCGCCGGACACGCGCGCGAAGCTCCTGGAGGGACTGGCGGAAATGGGCTTCGGCCACGAACAACTCGTGGAGATGCAGAAGATCATCGAAGCCGAGAAGAGCGACCTCTTCGACGTGCTCGCCCATGTGGCCTACGCGCTGCCGCCACTGAGCCGCGAAGATCGCGCGGCGCGCGCGAAGGTGGAGATCAGCACGCACTTCAACAGCAAGCAGCAGGTCTTCCTCGCCTTCGTGCTTTCGCATTATGTAAGCGTCGGCGTCGGTGAGCTTGATCAGGGAAAACTTACTCCGCTGCTGAAACTGAAATACAATAATGCGCTCGCCGACGCGGTGGCTGACCTCGGCCACCCGGAGGAAATCGGGAAAATTTTTACCGGGTTTCAGCGGTATCTGTATCTGGCACGCGTGGCGTAATGGTGTGCGGAGAAATGGCTCGCCGCCAAGAATTCGCGGTCGTTGATCCTTATGTTCACGGCGACTCCTTCGCATGGGGCCGACACCGGATCAGTCGCCGTAGCCGCTAGGATTGCGGGTGTGCCAGGACCAGGCACTTTCGACGATGCGTTCGATGGCTTGGAATTTCGGCGACCAGCCGAGTTCGCGGCGGACCTTGTCGGAGCCGGCGATGAGGCGGGCGGGGTCGCCGGGGCGGCGCGGTTTTTCGATGACTCTGATGGGTTTGCCGGTCACGCGTTCGCAGGCGGCGATGACTTCGCGGACGCTGGTGCCGCCGCCGGTTCCTAGATTGTAGAAGGCGCTGTCTTTCACCGTGAGCGCGAGCATGTGCGCGGTGGCGAGGTCGAGGATGTGGATGTAGTCGCGGATGCAGGTGCCATCGGGCGTCTCGTAGTCGGTGCCGTAGATTTCGACGTGGTCTTTTTGGCCGAGCGCGACTTTGAGGATGTTTGGGATGAGGTGGGTCTCGATGCGGTGATCTTCGCCGAAACGCTCGCTGGCGCCGGCGGCATTGAAGTAACGAAGCGCGACAAATTTCAGGCCGTGAATCTGGTCGTACCAGCTCAGGATTTTCTCAAACATCAGCTTCGATTCGCCGTAGGGATTGATCGGGCGTTGCGGCAGCGTTTCATCAATCGGCACACGATCCGGCGGGCCGAAAGTGGCGCAGGTGGAGCTGAAGACGAAACGCTTGCAGCCGACGGCGAGCATGGCATCGAGGAGGTTGAGCCCGCCATAGACGTTGTTGCGGAAATACTTCGAGGGATTCTCCATCGACTCGCCGACGAGGGCATTCGCGGCGAAGTGCATCACGGCTTCGGGGCGCACTTTTTCGAGCGCATCCTCGATGTCGCCGCGCTGCTGGAGATCGCCTTCGATGTGCGTCGCACGCGGGTCGATGGCGCGGCGATGGCCTTCGGAGAGGTTGTCGAAAATGGTGACGGTGTGACCGGCGTTGAGGAGTTGCTCAACACAGATGCTGCCAATGTATCCGGCTCCGCCGGTGACTAGGATGTTCATAAAAATTGCTCGACGAATACTAACCTGCTGGTGTGGCGCCTTGCTTTCGCAACTGCGCGACCATGACTCCGACGTGGCGATGACGCGCACGCGGCGCGAGCAGTTTTAGGCTCATGGCTTCGGAGCCCCATTCGAGGATTTCGATTTCCACGTTTCGCACGCCCCAATTCCGCATGATCGCGCGGCTCGGCATGTAGAGGTCGATGGTCTTCCGCCCGACGAGCGCGGAGCCGTAGTCTTCGATGACGTATTGCCGCCCGTTTTGCACCATGCGAAAGCGCGTGCCGAGCGGCATCCACGACCAATCGCTCGCGGCGCTGAAGGTGCCCGTGCCGCCGTAGTGAAGTCGCGAGCCGATCGCGTTATTCGAGCCGCCGGCCTCAGTGTGCGTGTAGGCGGTCGTGCGAACCACCATCCGTTTTCCCGTCGATTTCTTCGATGGCCCCTTCGAGGTCGAGGCGCAGCCGACGAGGCTCGAAAGGGCGCAGATCGCGAGGAGAATGCGCCAGGGGATACGAGTGAAGTGCTGTTTCATAGAATAGCGTGTCCGGGGTAAAGCGGGCGCATTCGATGCCACGCACAGGCGCGAATGCAAACGGGAAATCTTCTACGCGAGCATCCGGCGGAGCACGTTTTCCGTGATCCGCTGCACACGTGCGTCCGGGCCTTTCGGCTCCGTGTAAACCTTCGGCCGCACATATCCAGGCGGCGCGCTGAGGCCATCCGCCCACCAGCAAGTGCCGGCGTTGAAGACGAAATTTCCCTTGGGGCCGGGATACACCGTCGCGGTGTGAATGCCGCCGTTCGGTTGGGCAGGCGCGGATTGCGTGGGCGAAGTGGCGACGATTTCCAGGCCGGGAATCGGCGCAGGATCGCCGTGCCATTCCCAGCCGATGATGCCGGGAATGCGGTCGCCGGCTTTCATCCCCGTGCCCTCATGCACCCAATGCTCCGGCAGCGCGCACACCCAATCAGCGCCGCCCGTGACCGGCCCGGTGCTGTGCGCACCGATGAGTTCATTCGCGTAGGGCCGCTCGTGCGGGAGCGATTTGATCCCCACGATCGGCTCTGTGCCATCCGGCGGACCATTCACCGCGATGCGCTCGAAGGCGCGCACGGATTCAT
>JANLQB010000657.1:0-7634 GCA_031367565.1 Verrucomicrobiota bacterium | reverse complement strand
GCAGGGCGGCCGCGACCAGTTTTACCAGTAGGTCATCGCAGCCGGGAATGATGGCTCCGGCGCGGGTGTCGGCTTTCGATAAATCGTCACGCAGGCGAACGAGCGCGGTCGCGTCTGCGGTGGTGTGGAGCGTCACGGGGGCCGTCCTTTGCTGGCGGGTAGTGGCCGGCGTGCGGGCGGTGGCGGCTTTGCGAATGTCGGCCTCGCGGATGCGTCCGTCCCGACCGGTGCCGGGGAGGCCCGTCCAATCCATATCCAACGCGCGGGCTACGCGCCGTGCGCGCGGAGTGCTGGTGGCGATTTCTGCTTTGGCGGGAACCACCGGCAGCGTCAGCGCGGGCGGAGTCGGCGCGGGTTCTTTCGCGGGCGGCGCGGGCAGCGTGGTGCTGGGCGCGGAGTCGGCTGCGGGCGCGGGTTCTCCTTCCGCGAGGAGATAGCCGATGAGTTGTCCAACCCGCACTTTTTCACCCGGCTTCGGCGCGAGCTGGGGAAGATGCAAAAAGCCGGCGTCGAACGATTCGATCTCCTGCGTGGCCTTGTCGCTTTCGATGGAAAATAGCGCATCGCCCGCCTGAATCAGCTCGCCGTCGCTCTTTAGCCATGCGGCGAAAATGGCTTCCTCCATGGACCAACCCTGGCGCGGAACGATGATTTCGACAGGCATCTGCGGCTTACTCCGAGATGAGTTCTTTGACGGCGCGGGCGATGTCTTCCACATCCGGCACGAGTGCCTTTTCCAATGGCGGAGCGTAGGGGACGGGGGCGAAGGCGCTATTCAAACGGCGGATGGGCGCGTCGAGATCGTTAAAGCCAGCGTCGGCCACTTGCGCCGCGATTTCCGCGCCGATGCCGCACGGCGAAAAGGCTTCGTCCACGATGAGCAACCTTCCGGTCTTTGACACCGAGGAAAGGATTGTCGCGATGTCGAGCGGCGAGATAGTGCGCGGGTCGATGACTTCGACGCTGATGCCTTCTTTGCTGAGCAACGCGGCGGCGGCGAGCGAGCGGTGGAGCATGAGCGCGACGGCTACCACCGTGACGTCGCTTCCGGCGCGGGCGATGCGTGCTTTCCCAAATTCGATCTCGAAAGGCTCGACGGGCACAGCGCCTTTCATCCCCAGTAGCTCACGATGTTCGAGAAAGAGCACGGGATCTTGAGAGCGAAGTGCGCGGGCCATCAATCCCTTCGCATCGTAAGGCGTGGAAGGCATCACGACGCGCAGGCCAGGGATATGGCTGAAGATCGAATGGTAACTGCCCGAGTGATGGGTGGCTGCCGAGTGCCCGATCCCCACGCAGCCACGCAACAGCACCGGCATGCGCAGGCGGCCACTGCTCATGTATTGCATCTTGGCGATTTGGTTCACGATTTCGCCGAAGGCATCGTTGATGAAATCGATGAACATGAAGTCAATGACGGGGCGCGTGCCCGTCATCGCTGCGCCGCACGCGAGGCCGACAAAGCCGCGCTCACAAATCGGTGTGTCGCAAAGCCGCTCCGGGCCATATTTTGCAAAGAGGCCCGTCGTCGTGGCGAAGTTTCCGCCGCGAATTCCGATGCCTTCGCCCATGACAAAGATGCCGGGCTGGAGCGCCATCTCGGCATCCAACACCTCGACCGTGGCGGCAGTGAAGGCGATCTGGCGGGTGCCTTCGTCCGGCTCGGGCGATGGAGGGCGTGCCGCCTCTTCGCCATAAACATGTCGGGTGGCGGTGGCACCCTCTGGCTGCGGAGCCTGTTCGGCTGCCGCCGTCGCCGCCGTGATCTCCGCCTGAATCTCTGCGTCGATCGCATCGAGTTCCGGGTGTGTGGCGGCTCTTTCGGCGACGAGCGAAGTGCGGAGGCGCTTGATGGGACAGCGTTCGCGCCATCCGGCGACTTCTTCTTTCGTGCGATAGGTATAGTCACCCATGCCCTCCGCGTGCGGGCGGGTGCGGTAAGTTTTGCACTCGATGAGCGTGGGTCCGCCGCCGCTTCTCGCGCGCTGCACGGCTTCACCTGCGGCCCGCGCGACGGCCACGATGTCGTTCCCATCGACTTCCACGCCGGGCATTCCGTAGCTTGCACCGCGCTGGGCGACGCTGGGATTTCCGGCGGAATAGCTGAACGGCACTTCGGTCGCAAACTGGTTATTCTCGCAGACGAAAAGCACCGGTAGTTTCCAGATGCCCGCCATGTTCAGCCCTTCGTGAAAAGCGCCGTTGTTCACCGCGCCATCGCCGAAAAATGCCAC
Organism: Verrucomicrobiota bacterium; assembly: GCA_031367565.1. Lineage (GTDB taxonomy): Bacteria > Verrucomicrobiota > Verrucomicrobiia > Chthoniobacterales > Chthoniobacteraceae > JANLQB01. The sequence goes on along the minus strand of JANLQB010000657.1, from coordinate 5,400 downwards.
TGCCACATGGTCGGTCTTGAGCAGCTTGAAGCTATAGCCCGCGCCTGCTGCCTGCAGGATGCACGGACCCACGATGCCACTCGTGCCCATGAGTCCGATTTCCGGCGCGAATAAGTGCATGCTCCCGCCGCGCCCGCGCGAACAGCCGCTCTCGCGGCCAAAAAGCTCCGCGATGAGCTGCTCCGGCGGCAGACCCTTTGCCAGCGCATGGCCGTGTCCACGATGGGTGCTGAAAAGGACATCTTCCGTGCGGAGCTGCGCACAGACTCCCGCCGCAATCGCTTCCTGCCCCACATAAGTATGGCAGGCACCGTGGATAAGTCCCCGCTGATGGCAACGCGCGAGTTGCTCCTCGCACTGGCGGATAAGCTGCATCGTGCGATACCAAGAGAGCATCTCTTGTTTTGTGGCGGTCATCGTCGGTCTCATTTGCGGCCACGAATGCCGACGGAGCCGCCGCCATTCATGGCTAGATTTCCGCCGTCCATCGGGATGAGCGTGCCGGTAATCCAGCGGGAGGAATCGGAGGCGAGAAAGACCGAGAGACCTTTGATGTCGTCGGGGTGCCCCAGTCTTCCGGCGGGAATGCCGTTGAGGAATTGCGCGCGCAGCGATGGGTCGTCTGCGATGCGCTGCTCTAGCCCGGGATTGAGCACCTGTGCGGGCAGGATCGCATTCACCCGCACCCCCCGGCCGCTCCATTCGGTGCTTAGTTCGCGCGTCATCTGCGCCACCGCACCCATCGCCATGCTATAGGCGATATGACCCCGCCCGAGCGCGGTCACACTAGCTAGTGAGCCGATATTGACGATGCTCCCGCCGCCTGCGAGCAGCATCCTGCGACCCGCTTCCTGGCACAGGCAAAAACGACCCAGTACGAGGTTTCTCCACGTCTGCTCCACGACGGAAAGTTGAATGTCCTCCGGGGAGCCCATGGACCCTTCACCGGCGACGTTTCCGAGAAAGTCAATGCGGCCAAAGTCACGATCGAGCTGGGTGAAGAGCCCCCGGATTTGCTCCGGCTCGGAGACGTTGCAATTCGCAAAAACGGCCCGGCGTCCGAGGGCTCGCACTTCTTTTGCCGTAGCTTCACCACTCGCGGTGTTGAGGTCCACGAGCATCAAATCCGCCCCGGCTTCCGCGAGGGCGAGTGACATGGCGCGGCCCATTCCCTGGGCGGCGCCGGAGACGAGGGCGACCTTTCCTGAGAGGTCAAACAGAGATGATGGCATGGTTTAGTTCGATGAAAGCGGGGCAGGGCGTTGCACTTTGACGAAGCTCACCAACAAAGCGCCCAAGAGATAGCAGCCTGCCAGTAAAAACAGCAGCGAGCTTTCGCGGTAGCCCTTCTGTTTCAACGAGCCCATGTAGTAATTGCCGAGCCAGCCGGCGAGGTTCGCGCTCATGTTGATGAAGCCGATGGAGACGGCGGCGGCGGAAGCGGTGAGGGTAAGGGTGGGTAGCGACCAAAATGGCGACGGCCAGAAGTAGGCTGCGAATCCAGTGAGGCACAGCCACATCATCACCACGGTGAAGGGTTGCCCGCTCAGCGCACTGCCCGCGAGAAAGAGCGCCGTGGCTGCCTGCCCGGCCACGCAGTGCCACTTGCGCTCACCGGTGCGGTCGCAGGACTGACCGGAGAGATACACTCCGGCGAGCCCGCAGGAGTAAAAGAGTCCACTGTAGAGCAAGGTCGCGTGATCCGTCCCGCCGGAAAGGCTTTTCACCATGGAGGGAACCCAGAAGGCCAGCGCGTAACCGCCGGTATTCGTCGCGAAGATACCCAGCGCGAGCAGCCATACGTTTCGCAGCCGCAGTGCGGCCCACACGTTGATCTTGTTTGGGCCCTCCTTGGCTTGGGCCTCGGCTGCGAGTGCGGCTTCCAGGTGGTCGCGCTCGGGCTGCGTCAGCCACTTCGCGTCGCGGGGACGATCCGTCATGCAGGAGAGCGTGACGAATCCCAGGATCACTCCCGGCACGCCTTCGAGGATGAACATCCATTGCCATCCGTGTAGGCCGAGCCAGTTCACATCCAGCAGCAGCGCCGATACGGGCGCACCCATCGCCAGGCTGAAGGGCACCGCCATCACCAGGCCCGAAAGCGCACGCGTGCGATCCTGCGCGGTGAACCAGTGCGTGAAATAAACGATGATGCCGGGAAAAAATCCGGCCTCGGCCACGCCGAGAAAAAACCGCGCGACATAAAACTGCATCGGCGTCGTGACAAACGCCGTGAGCGACGAAATGAAACCCCACGAAATCAAAATCCGGGCGAACCACTTCCGCGCACTCCACCGCTCGACGAGCACCGCGCCCGGGATTTCCAGAAGGAGATACCCGATGAAGAATATCCCGATCCCCAAACCGAAAACCGCCTCGGAAAAGTGCAACTCACCGGCCATGCGCAATTTCGCAAAACCGACGTTTGCGCGGTCGAGATAGGCAACGATATAAAGCAGGAAGACGAGCGGCAGAACGCGCCACGCGACTTTTCGGCGCAGGGCTTTCATGTCGAGGGGCGAGCCGTCGGTCGGGAGGTTTTGAGAAGCGGGGGGCATGAAAAGGCGATTCCGTATTGACGGTCGACCGTCGACCTTGATATTGGATCGCCCATGCCCCAGGCAACTTCAATCGTCAGAAAAAGTCGGCCCGCGACCTTGAAGCCCGTCTCACGGCGCAGCATCGCCGATGTCGCCCTCGAAAATCTCCGCAAGGCGATCATCGCAGGAGCCTACGCCCCCGGTGATCATCTTGCCGAGGCAGTTCTGGCGGAACAGTTGGGCGTAAGTCGCGCCCCGGTGCGCGAGGCCATGTTTCAGTTGGAGCGCGAAGGTCTGCTCGGCTTCGATCAGCGCGGCGCGGCGCGTGTCCGCGAATTTTCCGAGGAGGATTTCGAGGAAATTTTCACACTGCGCCTCACGCTCGAACCCACCGCCGCGAGCCTGGCGTGCCGCCATTTCGACGCCGTACTTGGCCGGACGCTGGAGGCAAATATCGCGCGCACGGCGGCAGCCGACGACCTGCTGGAAGTGACGCTGCTCGACGTCGCCTTCCACGACATCATCATGAAAGCCGCGCAACACAGCCGCCTCTATGCGTGCTGGAACACGCTGCGGCATCAACTCGAATACTGGCTGTCGCGGATGCAGCGCACCGCCACGTCCTCCGGCCAGCGCACCCGCGAGATCACGAGTGATTGCCACCGCAAAGTGCTCAAAGCGCTCCGTTCCCACGATGAACAAAAAGCCGCGCAAGCGATGCGCGCGCACATCGAAAGCTGGCGGCGTCAGCTTCCAAACGTAAAAGACTAGTCAAAGAGCGACGCCGCGAACCGGTCCTCCATGCGGGTGCCACTCGCGCAACGACCCGCCATCCCGTTTAGCGCCAGGCCCGCACTCTTGCTTCTCTCATGAAATCAGCCCCCATTTTCCTTCGCCTCGCGATCCTGCCTGCGCTCGCGCTGGCGGTGCGCGCGGATGAATTCGATACCAACATCCGCCCGTTGCTCGATGAGTTTTGTCTCAAGTGCCACTCGACGGCAGAGCAAAAAGGCGACTTCGACTTGGAACAGCATGCTTCGCCCGTGGGGCTGAAGAAACATCCGAAGCCGTGGCAGATGGTTTTGCAGCAGATGATCGATGGCGAGATGCCGCCGAAGAAAAAAGCGCAGCCTTCGCCGGAGCAGAAGGAGAAGCTGATGTCGTGGGTGCGCGCTTCGCTGGATGCGGTGGCGCTGGAGCAGGCGGGCGATCCGGGGCCGGTGGTTTTACGGCGGCTTTCAAATGCGGAATACACTTACACGATTCGCGATTTGACGGGCATTGAGTCGCTCGATCCCGCGAAGGAATTTCCCGTCGATGGCGCGGCAGGCGAGGGGTTCACGAATACCGGGCAGTCGCTGGTGATGTCGCCGTCGCTCGTCACGAAGTATCTCGATGCGGGAAAGGGGATCGCGAGTCACGTGGTGTTGCTTCCGGATGGGGTTCGCTTTTCGCCGAGCACGACCCGGCGCGATTGGACGGAGGAAATCCTCACCGAGATTCGCAAATTTTACGCGCAGTTCACGGTGCCCGGTGGCTCGGGAACCGTGTCGCAGCAAGGGATAGCCCTAGATAAAGGTGCGGCGGGCGTGCTCCCGCTGGACAAGTATTTCGGGGCTTCGCTGGACGTGCGGGATGGGGCGAAAAGTGTGGAAGTCGCGGCGAGCGAGCGTAGACTGAGCGCGAAATATCTTGGGACGCTGGTGAAAGTTTTGAGTGGCGGTGAGGCGTCGCCTTTGCTCGATGGATTACGTGCGCGCTGGCGCGTGGCGAAGCCGGATAACGTGCCCGCGATGATCGCGGAAATCGGCGAGTGGCAGAAGACGCTTTGGAAATTCAGCAGCGTCGGCCACATCGGAAAAGTCGGCGGGCCGAAGGCGTGGATGGAGCCCGTGACGCCGCTCGTGGGGCAGCAGGAATTGCGGGTAAAACTCGCGCCTCCGGCGAACGGGAATGACGTAACGATCTATCTGACGGCGGACGATGCGGGCGATGGGGCGGCGGGCGATTTTGTTTTGTGGAAGGAGCCGAAGCTGAACATTCCCGGTCGGCCCGCGATTTTGCTGCGCGATCTGCGCGGCTTTGTCGGCGAGTTGACGGCGCGGCGAGAGCGGATTTTTGCGGCGACGGCAAATGCGCTGGCTGCGGCGGCGGAGACGGGAACGGCGGAGGTCGCGACGCTGGCGCAGCGGCATGGCGTGGATGCAGATGGATTGAAGGCGTGGTTCAGCTACCTCGGCGTCGGCGAGGGCGGCGAGATCAAGCTCGACCATTTTGCCACGCAACTTCCGAAGTCCGGCGAATACGATTTCGTGAAGGGCTGGGGCGCGCCGGATCTCCCAGCGTTGCTGGCAAATTCATCGGATCAGCTCGTGCGGATTCCGGGAAATCTGAAAGGGCACGGCGTCGTCGTGCATCCTTCGCCGAAGCTCGTGGCGGCGGTCGGCTGGAAGAGTCCGGTGGTGGCGACGATGCGGATCGAAGGCGCGGTGACGCATGCGCACCTCGGCTGCGGGAATGGCGTCGAGTGGTCGCTGGAGTTGCGGCGCGGGGGCACGCGGCAGCGACTCGCGAGCGGCATTGCGGAAAGTGACAAACCCGTCGCGGTGGGGCCGATCGAGAAGGTGGCGGTGCAGCCAGGTGATCTCGTTTCACTGATCGTCGGACCGCGCGGTGGCGATCACTCGTGCGATCTCACGGACTTGGAATTTAAGCTCACGACGCTCGGCGATGCGCCGCAGGAATGGTCGCTGACGCGCGATATTTCCGGCAGCGTGCTGGCGGGAAATCCTCACGCAGACAAGGCTGGGCGCGAGGGGGTGTGGCACTTTTATTCCGAGCCAGTGTCCGGCGTGGTGAC
>JANLQB010000641.1:0-6268 GCA_031367565.1 Verrucomicrobiota bacterium | reverse complement strand
GTAGTGCGGCGTGGTGTCGAAGCCGAGATGACTGCTGTGAAATCCGACGTGGTGCGCGCAGCCAGCGAAGGCGAGAGCGAAGGCGGCAAGCGAGAACAAGATGGCGTGTTTCATGAATTGGCCGACTGGACGCGGCACCGGAGATTACGCGGGACGTGGCGGAATTTGTCTGCAACAAAAGTGCTCCCCATCCCCGGTCAGGCATCGCCTCCAGCGGCCTCCGCTCCCGCAGCCTCGCCAGCCAAACGTCCGAACATCCTCGTCATCCTCGGCGACGACATGGGTTGGCAGGCGCTCGTGCCGCTGTGCCACGGTGGCTGCCGGAGCTTTCGTCGCGATACGCTCTGAGCGGGATGCATCTGGAGTTTCCCCATCCCGCAATGGCGGGTCTGGGATGAGCTGTCGAAGATGATCGCCGATAAGCATCCACTTTTATTCGATCGCCAACGGAGGGCGTTTCTCGCGACGAAAGGCCGCAGTCGCCCGAGACGATTCTAAAACAGCTCGCGGATCGGCTGCGTGCCGACATCGACGATCGGGAACGGGCGGCCTTGCGGGCCAGGGAGATGGCCTTCCGTGTCGATGCCGAGCGAGTGGAAAATGGTCGCCACGATTTCCTTCGGCTGCACGGGGCGCTCGACAGGATACGCGCCGATGTCGTCGCTCTTGCCGACGATACGTCCGCCTTTCACGCCGCCTCCGGCGAAGCCGACCGTCCAGCATTGTGGCCAGTGATCTCGTCCGCCCGCCGGGTTCACTTTCGGCGTCCGGCCAAACTCCGCGAGCGAGGCGACGAGCGTGCTGTCGAGCATTCCCCGATCGAACAAATCCTCAAGCAGCGCGCTGTAGCCCTGATCATACATCGGCGCGACGATCTCTTTCATCCCTTGAATGCTCGTGAAAGGTTTCGAGCCGTGGATGTCCCACGTGATTTCATCGAACACGGTGATGAACGTATTCAGCGTCACAAAGCGCACCCCGCGCTCCACGAGCCGACGCGCGAGCAGGCATGACTGGCCGAAGCGCGTGAGCCCGTATCGCTCGCGAACCTTCTGCGGCTCTTTGTTCAAGTCGAACGCCTCGCGCGCCGTCGTGCTCGTCATCAGCCGGTACGCCGCCGCGAAATTCTGATCCATCGACTCCGCGCCGGGACTCGCCTCGAAGTTTTTGATCGAATCCTCGACGACCTGCCGCAGGTCGCGCCGACGTTGCAAACGCGCCTCGCCGATTTCCTTCGGCGGCAGCAAATCGGGCACCTGAAAATTCGGCACCGACGGATCGGCATTCAGCACAAACGGATCGAACGCCTTTCCCAAAAATCCCGCGTCCTGCCCGTGCGGCATATTCCCGCCCGTCGGCCCCATCGACTGCGGCAGGATGACGTGCGCGGGCAACTCATTCACGCGCCCTTTCAAAAACTCCAGCGCGCAGCCCGCGTGCGGCGTGTTGATCCCGCCCGTGAAAAGCCGCCCCGTCTGCATCATCTGATGCCCCGTGTCATGCACCGCCGCCGCCGTGTGATACACGCTGCGCACGAGCGAAAACTTGTCCGCGAGCTTCGCGATGCGCGGGAAAATCTCGCACACTTGGATGTCGGGATTGTTCGTGCGGATCGGCTGAAACGGCCCGCGGATTTCGCGCGGCGCATCCGGCTTCATGTCGAACGTGTCGAGCTGCGACGGCGCGCCGAGATTGAAAATCAGGATGCACGCCTTGTCGCTCGCCCCCTTCGGCATCGCGCCCACTGCCTGCGCGGCCATCAACTTCGCCATGGAAAAACCGAGCGCGCCGAGCGTGCCGACTTGGAGAAAATCGCGGCGCGTCACGCCGTCGCACGTCGTGATCGAGCCTGGTCCGGTTACGTTGAGCATTTGGGCGGGATGATTTGAAACTGCGCGAAACCGTAGGCAACACCACACGCCCGCACAAGTTTTCCAGCGCCCACCGGCAATTTCATCACGCCGCCGTGCGCGAACTTCTAGTCATAGAGGTTTTTCCGAGCTTTTCACCACTGGATGACGGAGCTGGCCCAAGTGAGCCCGCCTCCGAAAACGACCAGCAGGACGTAGTCGCCGACCTGCATGCGACCGGTGCGGTTCGCTTCGTCGAGCGCGATGGCGACGGCGGCGGCGCTGGTGTTGCCGTAACGGTCGAGATTGATCATGAAGCGGTCCATCGGGATTTTCAGCCGGTGCGCGATGGCTTCGATGATGCGCAAATTGGCCTGATGCGGGATGATGCAGGCAAGGTCTTCAGGCTTCAGATTGGCATCGGCGAGGACGCGCTGGGTCGCTTCGAGCATGGAAGTGACGGCGTGTTTGTAGGTCTCTTTGCCGTTCATTTTGATGCAGTTCAGGCGCTGATCGGCGTTGTCCTTGTTGATGGGAAATTTCGAGCCGCCTCCAGGAATGTAGAGGATGTCGCTGAGCCCGCCGTCGCTGCCCATGAAGGTGCTGATGACGCCGTGCCCGCCGCCGCGATGCCGCAGGATGGCCGCGCCCGCGCCGTCGCCGAACAGGACGCACGTATTGCGATCGGTCCAATCGACGATGCTGGAAAGCTTCTCCGCGCCGATGACGAGGATGGTGTCGTAAGTGTGCGAGGTGATGAATTGCTGCGCGATTTCCACTGCGTAAAGGAAGCCGGAACACGCGGCGCTCACGTCGAAACACGCGGCATTTTTCGCGCCGATCTTGTTTTGCACGAAACACGCGGTGCTCGGGAAAAACATGTCGGGAGTGACGGTGGCGACGAGGATGAGGTCGATCTCATCGGCTGTGATGCCCGCGTTTTCCATGGCCGCGAGCGCGGCCTTCGCCGCGAGGTCGCTCGTGCTTTCGTCGTCCGCCGCGATGCGCCGCTCCTTGATGCCGGTGCGCGTCACGATCCATTCGTCATTCGTCTCGACCATCTTTTCGAGGTCGGCATTCGTCAGCACGCGCTCGGGGAGGTAGCTGCCCGTGCCGATGATGGAGACGGTGCGCTTAGACTTAAGATTTCGGGCTTGCGGCTGCGGAGGATTCATAACGTTGCACTTCTTCGACGATGTGGGGATTCACCTGATGGCGGATGGATTCGCACGCCATGCGGATGGCATTACGAACGGCCAGCGGCGAACTGCCGCCGTGGGCGATGATGCAGACGCCGTTCACGCCGAGCAGCGGCATCCCGCCGTATTCGTCGGAACTGGTTTTCGTGTGAATGCGCTTGAGCGCGGGTTTGGCGAGCATCCCGCCGAAGCTGGTGATGAGCCCCTGTTTGATCTCGTGTTTCACCCAGCGGAAAATCGCGTGGGCGATGGCCTCGCTCGTTTTCAAAACGATATTTCCGGTGAAGCCATCCGCGACCACGACCTCGACTGGGTTTTCAAAAAGATCGTGCCCTTCGACATTCCCACGAAAATTCAGCCCGCTCGTCTTCAGCATCTCGAAAGTCTCGCGGGTAAAATCGTTCCCCTTTTCATCCTCGGTGCCGATCGACATCAAGCCGACGCGGGGATTCGCGTAACCGAGGACGTGGCGCGAATAGACCGTGCCCATGATGGCATTTTGAAGCATCTGGAGCGGCGTCGGATCTGTGTTCGCTCCCGCGTCGATGAGCACGAAAAGATTTGTCTCCGTCGGCATCGTCGCCGCGATTCCCGGCCGATCGATCCCCGGCAGCGTCCGCAGCTTGATCGTGCTCGCCGCAACTGCCGCGCCCGTATGCCCCGCGCTCACGATCGCCTGCGCGTCGCCATTTTTCACCAAATCGACCGCGCGGCTGACCGAAGAATCTTTCTTCCGTCGCACCGCATCCACCGCGCTATCGCCCATTCCCACGACCTGCGTCGCGTGGATGATTTCCACCCGCCGATCGTTGCAGCCCACACGCTTCAGCTCCGCCTCGATGCACGCCGTGTCGCCGGTCAGATACAGTTTTTCGATCTCGGGAAAGTCGCGTAACGCAAGCGCGGCACCCTCGACAAGTTTCGGAGGGCCTTCGTCGTGGCCCATCGCGTCGAGCGCAATCTTCATGGGCGTATTTCGGGCGCGGCGTCGTGGATCATCAAGCGTAAAAACGAAAGCAGCCGCTCGCGCACGGAGGCGGAGCGGCTGGAATTCAGAATGTGCAGACTAGGCGGACTCGATCGTCAGCACCTGGCGGCCTTTGTAATAGCCGCAGGAAGGGCAGGCGATGTGCGCAGGAAGCGCGCTTCCGCACTGACCGCATTTGTGGAGTAGAGCTGCATGCCAGCGGTTCGCGGCTTTGCGCGTGCGCAGCCGCATCTTGGAGACCTTGCGTTTTGGAACACCCATTTTAGTTAGTCGTAAATTATTTTAGTTTCAGTTGATCCAGCGCGCCCCAGACTTCTCGGGTGTCGGAGAGAGGCTCTTCCGGTGTCTCGCTTTTATCGCGAAATGCGGATTTACATTCTCTCTCGCCATTCCAATCGCAGTGCGGATGGGGCGGAAGGGCCAGCAAGGTGTCCTCCCTCACCTGCTCTGTCAAGTCCACGGTTTCACGACTCGTCAATTCCACCTGGTAGGCGAAATTCGGCACCTCCAGCGAAAAGGGGAAATGCTTTAAACAAGCGACGCACACCAGATCCAGTGGCACCGAGATCGAACCCGTCGCAAAAAGCCCCCCATTGCTCAGCCCGACATCCAGCGAATACGAAATCGGCCCCGTCGGCGTGGCGATCGCGTCTTTCAAATCGAGAATACTACTCGGCTCCTCCCCCTCGATGTGGAGCCCTTCGTCTGGGATTTGCAGGATGTGAACTTTCATAGAACTGATTCCGTTTTGAATTTTTCGGGATTTCAACCGTGACACAAGCACCTTCAGATTGCCACCGGGCTTTGGCGGGAAATCGGATTGGGACCGAAGATCCCCACAGATTCGCGCAGATTGACTCAAATTATCTGCGTCCGTCTGCGCTCATCTGCGGTTCAACCCGACTTTCGGTACACGCTCTCCGCGACAGTGGAAAAAGTCGATGCGCACCCATTCACACGCCAGTGCCACCGCTGCGAGAAAATTGGCCGTGGCATCCGCAGCTGCACCGATCGCGGCCAGTTTTTCCGCAGATTCCAGGATAATTTCCGGCATGCAAAGAAGCACGAATTTTCCCGCCTCTCAGCGATTTTCCCCCTCGACTGGCCGGCTTTGCGCATCCTAATCGCCTGTCGTCCTAACTCCGCCTGGGTCGTTTGGCGTAAACTGCGCGCGTCTCATTCTTCCATCTCCACGGTCGATTCTCTCACCCCTTCGTAGCTATCCATTTGTTTGCCGGGTTAATCGTGTCCCGAACGAAATTACTGAAGCTCGATCGCGCGCGCTTTAAGCGATTGGTGAAATAGCGGAGCCTGCGTGCTTCGCGAGCCGCGCCTTCAGGATCGCGCCGAGCGCGATTACTCCGAGTTCGTTTAGATTGTAAGGCTTTGGGATGAAGTCGTAGGGACCGCCGGAAAGAGTGGCGATGCGGTCCTTCGTGCTCATCAATCCGCTGAGGAAAATGATCGGTGTCTCACGATGCAGGTCGATCTTGCGGATTTGCGCGGAGAGATCGAAGCCATTCATCGAGCCCAGATCGACGTCGAGCGTGATGATTTCGCAGGGCATCGTGGCCAACTCGGCGAGCGCGATCTCGGGCTTGATGGCGTAGCCACTGCGCAGCGCCATTTTCTCTAGCGACATCGTGATGCACTCGCAGTTGTCGCCGTCGTCATCGACGGAATAGACGAGCCCGCCGGCAGGATCGGATATCTCTTCGGGGCGGCTGAGCGAGGAAAGCGAGGCGAGGATTTCGACGGCATCGCGCAGCGTCGGGAGCGTGGCTTCGACTTTGCGCGGCGTCTTGCAGAGCCAGCGGGTGAGTTCTCCGCAGGCGGAGGAAAAGCGGGCGATGGCTCCGTGGCCGAGGCCGCTGGCGCTGGCGGCACATCCGTGAAAACGTTCGTCGAGCTCATTGAGCGTCGCGCGATTTGTGGGGTCTTCGAAGAGCGATTCGATGCAGGAACGGATCAGCGCCGTCGTGACACTTCCATCGTGGGTCACAAAACTGCCGGACGGATCGACGGATTCAGCGATCGGATCGACGGGAGCCGGCGCGGCATTTTGAAGTTGCGATTCGAGCTGGGCGATCCGCGCGGCGAAGTTCGCGTTTTCACTGTCGATCTGCGTTTGAAGATTTCGCCGCTCGCCCGCGAGGCGTTCGCCTTGCCGCTGGGCATTTGTGACGGAAGCGACCGCGATGTCCCGCGCGCGCTGGGCCGATGCGAGCTGG
>JANLQB010000621.1:0-10980 GCA_031367565.1 Verrucomicrobiota bacterium | reverse complement strand
GCAGCGTTTCGGCGAAACTCATCCCGCCCGTTTGCGCATCGAAGATCGCGACGGTCCACGTCTTGATGCTCCAGAGCGACGCCACTTCAAAATCCGCAAACGCGAGCAGGAAAACGAGCCCGCCCGCGAACCACGCGCCCGGCCCCGCGCCCCGTAGGTAAAACTTTGCGCGGGCCGCGAACGCAGGCGCAGCCAGCGTGCGATGGAAGTTCAGCGCTTCGGCGGAAAGCGGCGGCGGCAGCAACCAGCGCACGACTGTCGCGACCGGCATGAGTTTCAAAAACAGCAGCATCGCGTAGAGCGCGTGATGGCTCCACGGCGCAACCATGAGCGCGAAGGCGAAGCGCGAATACGCATAACTGACGAGCAGCGGCGGCGTGAGAAACGGCGCGAGCAGAAGCGCCCAGCCGACCGTGCGCAGACGCCCGGCGAGCGTGCGCTGGAGCCAGCCCGAAAGCGCGACTGCCGCACCCGCGATGAGCGCGGCGCGGACCAACGCCGAGGCAGTCTGCGCGGCGATGCTCATTTAAGGTATTCCGCCTTCAGCCACGCCAGACACTCCGCCCGCACGGGGCCGAGCTTCGACAAATCCACGCCATCCTTCGCCCACTCCATCAGCTCGCGGACCTCGGCGGGCACTCGATCCGCAGGCACCGGGCCGAGCGGGATCTGACGCGACTTCGAGCGCGCGAGGGTGAGTTCCGTTTCCTCCGACAGCAGGAAATCCACGAGCCGCCGCGCTTCCGTCTCCCGCTTCGTTCCACGGATGATCGCGACCGTGTTCGGGATTTGAATGACCGCGCCACCCGCGATCCGCATCGGCGCGAGAGCCACGGGTTTTCCATCATCCTTCGCCTCGAAAAAATCATCCGTGTCCGTAAAACCGAGATCGCACACCCCGCCCGCCACTGCGTCCTTCACAGCGGCGTTGCCGTTGAGTTCCACGATCCCGCGCTCGCGACTTTGACGGTGCCACGCTTTCACCGCATCCCCGCCGAGCAACTGCCAGAGCACGGTGTAGTGCGTGAGCGTCGTGCCGTAGAGCGGCTTCGCGATGGCGACGCGCTCGAGATCGCCGTCGAGCCGCGTGGGAATCTGCCCTGGCGAAAATTTCCCGGGATTAAAAATGAAGATACGCATCCGCGCCGCAAAGCCCGTCCAGCGGCCATCGGCGTCGCGGAATTTTTCCGGGATGCGCTGCCAGCCTGCGCCTTTGTAAGACTCCAGGATGCCGCGCTCGGCGAGGTCCATCGTGCCGAGCAATTCGTTGCTCCAAAACACGTCGCAACGGGGCGCGTCTTTTTCGGCGACGAGGAGTTCGGTGAGGCCGAGGGATTTCGTCGCCTCGGTGTCGAAACGGATCGCGACTTTCACCCCGGTGCGCTTTTCAAAATCGTGCAGGATTTTTTCCGAGTAGATCGAATCGTGCGCGCAATAGACCACGAGCGGCGCGGCCCCGCGATGCGCGAGGGCCCACCACGCCACGAAAAGCGTGGCGACAGCGGCGAGGGAAAGAGAGAGACGCATCGCCAGGGTTTGTAAGCGCGAAATCGCCGGACCGCCAAGCAAGCACTGCCATGGAAGGCGCAAACCCCGGCGAAATCAATGGTTGCCCGCCCCGCCCCACACCGCTACGTCCTCCGAATGTCATTTCAGGATTTTGGATTATTAGACTCGGTCGTTCAGGGCGCCACCGCGATGGGGTACGCCGAGGCCACGCCGATTCAGTTGCGCGCCATCCCCGCCATTCTCAACGGTCGCGACGTGATGGGCAGTGCCCAGACCGGCACCGGCAAGACGGCGGCTTTCGGCCTCCCCATTCTCACCATGCTCGAAGGCCACGGCAAGATGCGGGCGCTCATCCTGGAGCCCACGCGCGAGCTGGCGGCACAGGTGGAGACAGCGTTTCGCGACTTTGCGCGGTTCATGGATTTGAAAGTCGGGCTCGTCCACGGCGGCGTCGGCTACGGGCCGCAACGCGAGATGCTCGAGGCGGGCGTGGACATTCTCGTGGCCACGCCGGGGCGGCTGCTGGATTATATGGAAGACGGCACGATCAAGCTCGATTCGATCCAGTTTCTCGTGCTCGACGAGGTGGACCGGATGCTCGACATGGGCTTCCTCCCGCAGGTCCGGCGGATCATCGACAAGGTGCCGAAGAAACGGCAGACCTACTTTTTCTCGGCGACGATGCCGCCCGAGATCGAGACGATGACTTCGTGGGTGCTGACGAATCCTGAGAAGATCGAAATCGGCGCGCGTTTCAGCCCGGCGGAGACGGTGAGCCATGCGCTTTATCCGGTGGCGAAAGATCAGAAATTCGACCTCTTCCTCGCGCTGCTCGAGCGCACGAATTACGACAGCGCGATCGTTTTCACCTCCACGAAAATCATGGCCGACAGGGTCGCCATCCGGCTCAAGGAGAAGAAACACGCCGTCGCCGCGCTGCACTCGAACCGCACTCAGCGCGAGCGCATCGAGGCGCTCGAAGGCTTTCGCAGCGGGAAGTATGAAGTGATGGTCGCCACGGACATCGCAGCGCGCGGGCTCGACATCGCAGGCGTTTCGCACGTCATCAATTTCGACGTGCCGGGGCATCCCGAAGACTACGTGCATCGCATCGGCCGGACGGGCCGTGCGCAAAATGTCGGCGACGCGTTCACCATTTTCGTCGCGGAGGAAATTGATCATGTGCGGGCGATCGAGCGTTTCATCGGGATGAAAGTGCCGCGGCTAAAGCTCGACGGTTTTCCCTACATCTACACCGCGCTTTTCAACGAAGACGCGATCCCCGCCGGGGGCGTGGGCAAAGGGGTGCGGACGCTGCGCGGATACACGTTTGGCGGACGCAAGAAGCGATAACGGAAGGGTTTTCCCAGTTGACCGAACCGGGCAGCGACTTAGCTTCCGCGAGCTTTGCGAAAACGAGTCCCCATTGTCGCCGCCATCGTTTGCGTTTCGCTGGGCGTTTTCTATTACGCTCAGCGTCCTTCCACGACGCTGGAAACGCCGCCCGCAAGAGAGGGAGAGCAAGTGATTCCGACTACGGCAAACGCGCTGCGGAAACCGGAGCCATCTGCCGCAGCGCTCATCCCCTCGCCCGCTTCGACGGCCCCGGCGCAGAGTTTAGCCGAGTTCAAAACCGTGCAGTATGTCTTCCGACTTCAGCTCGATCACGGCAACTGCACGCTGGAAAAAATGGAGGAAGTCAGCGGCGCATTTGGTCGCGAACGGATGGCACGCTGGCAGACGGGGATGCTTTGCTGCCGACTCGTGTCGGAAGATGGCCGGGTCGTCGGCGAGCGCACGCTTCAGGCACCGGACTACGTTTGCGTCGTGCTCGATCCCAGCGATGAATCGAAAGCGCCGGCGGCTGCGCGCCTCACATCGGATGGCCCGGCGACATTCCAGATTCGCTTTCCGCAAATCACCGATGCCGTGCGACTCGAGGTGCATCGGATCGCCACCGAGGCCCGTCCCGCAAATGCGGCGACACCCGTCGGCCCGCTGATCGCCTCAATCGCCATCCCACCGAAATGACGCTGCGCACCCTCCTTTTCCTGCTGCTCGCAGCCCACGCGGCATTCGCGCAATCGACACTTTTCACGGTCGAAAACAACGGGCCGCGCAGTCAGCGCATCAACATCGTTTTCCTCTCCGAAGGCTACACGACTGCGGACATGCCGAACTTCTCCACGCATGTGAACACGGCGATAAACTACCTCTTTTCCCGCGAGCCGTGGGCGCAGTACCGCTCCTACTGCAATGTCTTCCGCATCCAGATCGCTTCAAACCAATCCGGTGCCGATAACGGAAGCGCTGGCGGACTGAAGGACACGTATTTCAGCTCCGGCTTTAACAACGCCGGCGTGCCTCAACTTCTCACGATCGAAGGCACCGGACCTTCCCGCGCGTTCGCCCTCCTCAATCAGCACGTGCCCGAATACGACATCCCGATCGTGCTCGTGAATGACGCGAAATACGGCGGCTCCGGCGGTTCGATCGCGGTCGCATCCATCCACCCATCGAGCGCGATGGTGGTCGAGCACGAGATCGGGCATTCGTTCGCCGGATTGGCAGATGAATACGACGCGGAATACACGGGATATTTCCCCTCGGAGAAGCCGAATACCACCGCCCAGACCGTCCGTAATTTGATCAAGTGGAACGCGTGGATCGATGCGACGACCCCGGTGGAAGCGCCGATTTACACGCCCGAGACCGCAGCATACGACGATCTCGTCGGGCTCTTTGAAGGCTCGATGTACCGGACGAGTGGATGGTATCGGCCGCACAATAATTCGCTCATGCGCAGCCTGAATCGCCCGGTGGGAAATGTGAACCGGGAGCAGTTCGTCCTCTCCATCTACGCGCAGATCGATCCGGTGGAAGGTTGGACACCGGGCGGCACCAGTTTTTCCGTGAGTAATTTCCAGCACCTCTCTTTTGCCGTGACGACGAAACAGACCACGCCCGGCTCCATCGAGACACACTGGTATATCGACAACCAACTCGTTCCCGACGCGACGACGAGGGCGTTTGCGGTGATTTCCGATGTGCTGGGAAATGGGACGCACATCGTTCGCGCGCAAACGAATGACGTGACGGCGTTCGTGCGCAACGATCCTTTCCAATCCCTCAAACAAAGCGTGAGCTGGAACGTTACCCTCACCAATCAACTCCCGGCAACGATCAGCGCATGGCGCGCTGCGTATGGAAACGACACGAACAACCTGGCGCAGGATGGTTTCGTGAACCTCGCGAAGTATGCGATCGGAACGAACCCTGCGCAGCCGATCGGGATTACCCAACGCCCGTTCGTCACCATCACGCCGGGTTCCGGGAGCGAGCAATATCTCACGCTCAACGTGCCGCGCCGCACGCGACGGAGCGACGTGACCACCGAGGTGGAGATTTCGGAAAATCTCGCGACGTGGAGCTCCGGCCCGGGCTACACGGTAACGCTCGAAGATCGCGACGATCTGCTCGTCGTGCGCGATGCGACTCCGATGGGTGTCGGTCCGAATCGTTCGATGAGGCTGCGCGTCACCGCGCCGTAAGTCATGCCAGCGCGTAGCTCGCGTGATCTTCCACATCGCCCGCTTCGGGGCCGGCGTGAGCAATCAGCGGGGCACTCGCGTTCTTGTAGTCGATGCCCGCAAAGCCAGTGTAGTGGCCGAAGATGTCGGTGTTCTGCACGAGGCCTCGGAAGTGTTCCGCGCCCGGCCCGACCGCGACGAGTGTGACGTAATCCGCCGTGTGGGTGTTGCCCGTCCAGCCGACTCCGGTGCGATTGGCGATGATCTGGCCGAGCTGCGTCACGACTGAATTCATCTGGTCGTAAAGTGCGGGATAATCGCCCGCGAGCACCTTACTAAAGAGCACCGCGCGGCGCTCGGACATGCGGTAGCCGGCGGCGTCCGCGATGATTTCGATGATCGCTTTTGGCTCGATCTGGATTGCGCTCGCCATTTGGACGGCGGCGGTGAATTTCGTTTTGTCGTCGTTCTTCTTCGCCTTCGGATCGCGCTCGCCTTTGTCTCCTTCGGCCTTGCCGTCTGGATCCACTTTTGCCATCGGGTCCGGCACGTCGAGTTTGTCTTCGAGGTCGGAAGGTATCGGCGGCACTTTGATTTTCGTGCCCGCTTTTTCCAGCCGCGTCAGGATTTCCGGAAAGGACATCTTCACGTCGGCGAGTGTGGCGAAACGTTGCGAGCTGGTACGGTAGCCGCCGCCCATTCCGTTCAGGCCGAGGTTTGAATTGGCGTGATCGGTCGTGACCACGACGAGCGTGTCGGGATGCGCGCGCTGAAATTCGAGGCAGACCTCGATCGCTTCATCGAGCGCGATCTGATCGAGAATCGCGGCGGCGGCATCGGAGTTGTGCGCGGCGTGGTCGATGCGTGCGCCCTCGACTTGCAGGATGAAATTGTCCTTTCGCTGCAATCGCGTGAGCGCTGCGCGCGTGAGCTCCGCGATCGTGGGAGCGCGCGCGATCAACTTCGGATCGGAACGGCGGTCGATCGTGTACGGAAGATGACCGTCGGCGAAAGTGCCAAGCAGGCGCGTGTCGATCGGCGCGTTTTGCAGTTCGGCGGCGGTGTTCACGTAAGTGTAGCCGGCCTTTACGAAGTCTCCGCGCAAGTCACGCTTGTCCTTCCGCGAGTTCGGCGAAAAGAACGGATGGCCACCGCCGAGCAGGATGTCCACTTTGCGATCGAGATACTGCGCCGCGATGCCCTGCGAGTCGCCTCGCGATTTGATCGCGATGGAAAATCCCGCGGGCGTCGCGTGCGTGATTTCCGCCGTGGTGACGAGCCCGGTGCCCCAGCCTTTGTCCGCGAAAAGCGCGTAGAACGGCGTGAGCAATTTGCCGTTTGGCAAAATATTGACCGCGCCATTTACGACGCGCGATCCACTTCCCCACGCGGACGATGCGGCGGAGCTGTCCGTCACCATCGAGTTCAGCGAGCGCGTGTTCATGAGCGCCTGATGCGCGGCGGGATTGTTCAGCAATTGCGTCCACGCGAGCGGACGCTTGCGGGTCATCTCGGAGAAAAGATTCGAGCAGGTGAGTGTGCCGAGGCTCATGCCATCGCTCACGATGTGGATGATACGCTTCGGCTTCTGGCCGGGCGTCGTGAGGAATTGCTCGGCGGATCGGGCGAGGTGCGGCGCGGCAAAAGTGGAGCTGGCAGCGGCGGCGAGGCCTGAGCGGGAGAGGAACGAGCGGCGGGAGATCATGTGGCTGGGAAACGATCTATCGCCCGAAATCTTAGTCCGCAAGGTCGCGTGCGTTGACACCATATCGCCCCCCGCCAAACTCGCGCCTATCGCCATGCCCGATCTCATCCACATCGAACAACTCGAACTCCTCGCCCGCCTCGGCGTTCCCGACGATGAACGCGCCACTCCGCAGCGGCTCGCGCTGAATCTCACGCTCGAGCCCGCGAACGATTTCCGCGCGCTCGGCGATCGCATCGAAAACACGGTCGATTATTTCGTCGTCGCGCAAACGGTGCAGCAACTCGCCGCCGCGCGCCCGCGCCATTTGCTCGAAACGCTCGCGGACGAAATCGCGCAGGAAGTCCTCACGCATTTCGCGGTGCGCACCGTCGAGGTGGAATTGCGGAAGTTCATCCTGCCCGACACGGCGTTCGTCGCGGTGCGATTGAAGCGCGAACGGGCGTGGTGAATCGTCGGCGCGATTGAACGTCGCGCGCGGTCGGCTGTCATATTTGCCGACCGACCATGACAACTACCAACTACCTGCTGCTCCTCATCCTGCCGATACTGCTGGGCCTGTGGGCTCAATGGCACGTGAAGAGCGCCTTTGGCAAATACTCTAAAATCCGCGCGACTTCGGGCATCTCCGGAGCGGAAGCCGCGCGGCAAGTTCTCGCCGCATCGCAGATCCGCGATGTCGAAGTCGTCGAAATCAACAATATGCTCGGCGACCACTACGACCCGACCACCAAACGTCTTTGCCTCTCCAGCGTGGTGTATCACGAGCCGTCCATCGCGTCGCTCGGGATCGCCGCGCATGAGGCTGGCCACGCGATCCAGCACGCCATGCACTACGGCCCGCTCCGCGCCCGCATGGCGCTCGTGCCGATCACGATGTATGCATCGCAGATCCTGCCGTGGGTAACTCTCGGTGGATTCGTCTTCGGCTTCCTCGGCCTCTTCAAGATCGGCATCATTTGCTACCTCATCCTCGCCGCTTTCCAAATCATCACGCTCCCCGTCGAGTTCGACGCCTCGGCTCGTGCAAAAGTCGTGCTTCGAAAAATGGGCATGGTTCAGGCCGGGCCGGAAGCCTCCGGCGTGAACAGCGTCCTGAACGCCGCCGGTTGGACCTACGTCGCCGCGTTTGTCGCGACACTCGGAAACCTTCTCTACCTCATCATGGCGATGCAAGGGCATCGCCGTAACTAACCCTTCAACCCAACCATCCAGTGAAACCTCCCGAATCACTTCTAGGTGGAATCGCCGCCGCAGCCACGGTCGCGCTTCCATCGGCGCTCGAAACCGCTTTCTCAATCACCACCGCGCCTGTTACAATGGCGCGGACGATGCAGCAAGACGAGAGCCGCCAGCAAGATGATGAATTGATCGCCCGCGCCCAAAAAGGCGACGCATCGGCGTTTGATGATCTCATCGTCAAATACAGCCAGCGCCTCTACGGCCTCGTGTACAACATGACCTCGAATCACGAGGACACGAACGACCTGATGCAGGACATCTGGGCCAAGGCGTATCGCTCCATCCCAGGCTTCCGCGGCAAGTCATCGTTCTACACTTGGATTCACTCCATCGGGGTGAACATGACGATCAACTTTCTCAAGAAGCGCAGCCGCCGCTACCACCTGTCGCTCGACGACATCGACTCGAATTTACAGAACGACAAAGAGTTCATCGAGCTCACCGCCAGTAGCACACCGGTGCGCGAAGCCGACCTCGGCGAGCTTCAGAAAAGGTTGAACGAAGCCATGATGAAGCTGTCCGAAGATCACCGCGCCGCCGTGACCATGTTCGACATTCAAGGAATGCCACATGCCGAAATCGCCAAGATCCTCGGAATCTCCGAAGGCACCGTCCGCTCCCGGCTCTTTTACGCGCATCGTCAGTTGCAAAATTTCCTGTCCGAATTTCACTAAACCGCCCACGCCCTGCATGACCGAAGAACAACTCACCGCCCTGCTCCGCATCAAGCGTTTCGAGCAACCGCCGCCGCAGTATTTCGACCGGCTCCTTGAAAACGTCCACCGTCGGCAGCGCGAGGAATTGCTTCAGCGTCCGTTGTGGCGCATCGCGGTCGAGCGCGTGCAAACGTTCTTCAGCGAGCACAGCATGGGGAACGTTTCTTACGCGGGGGCGATGGCGGCGGCGCTGGTCATCGGTGCGGGTGCCATCGCGGTGATGATGCCCGGTGAAATCGAGAAGAAATCTTTCGTGGTGGCCTCGACACCAGCTCAGGCAAAGTCGGGCTCCCTGCTCACGCTGCAATTTCGGCAGCCGGCTCTCCCGGCGCTTTCCGCGACCTTTGAACCGCAGCCTGCGCAATCGGGCCGCTCCCAATTCGCGAAAGATCGCCGCTACATCATCGACGCCCGTCCGGCGAGCTATGAGCCAGAGGCTTCCATCCAGTTTTAGTCGGCGCGTCCGGCGAATTTTGAAAAAAACCGTTCATCGCGTCGTGCTCGGCCTCGGCTGCGCCGTCATCGCCGCCCCAGTCGTGCTCGCGCAGGAAAACGTGGCCGCGCCTTCTGTCGCGGAAGCCATCGCGCAAGAAGTCCGCACGATCTTTCAGAAATGCCGGACCGCCGTCGTGAAAATCGAAGCCACGGACAATCACGGCGCACTCTCCGGCTCAGGATTTTTCATCGACCCGAACGGCACGATTCTCACCTCCTACACCGTCGGCGGCGAATCGCGCGACATCATGGTTTCCAGTGGCGGCAGCAGACTTCCCGCGCGCCGGCTCGTGAGCGATCCGCGCAGTGGCGTGGCCATTTTGAAAGTGGATGCCGAGACGCCTTTCGTCACGATCGGCAAGTCACGCGATCTCGCCCTCGCGGCGCCCGTGGTCGCGATCGGCTATCCGATGGACCTGCCCGCGTCGCCGAGCTTCGGCACCGTCGCCGGTTTCGACATCAAATACGGAGGCCGCTATTTCGCCACGATGCACATTCGCGCAAACGTGCCCGTGCAGCGCGGTCAGGGCGGTGCGCCACTGCTGAATTTGCACGGCGAAGTCGTCGGCATTCTCATCAGCAGCCTCGACGCGGGCAGCGCCGCCTTCGCGCTGCCGATCGAAGCCGCGGAGAAAGTGCGCAAGGATTTCGTCCGCTTCGGCGAAGTGCGCCCCGGCTGGCTCGGAGTCGGCGTACATCCCGCCGTCGCCGCCGTCGCCGGCTCCACTGCGCAGATCGATCAAGTTTTCACCGGAGCCCCGGCGATCAAGGCCGGGCTGCAGAAAGACGACATCATCCTCGAAATCGGCGACCGCAAAATCTGCTCCACCGACGACGTGCGCGACGCCTCCTTTTTCACCACCGCCGAAGACGATCTCACCGTGAAAGTCTGGCGCGACGGAGCGGAACTCGCCGTCACCGTCACGCCCGCCGATCATCCCACGAGCGCCCACGCTTCCGTGAAAGAAATGCCGCGCCTCCAGGCCATCCCGACTTCCGTGGAAAGCGTGCTGCCACCGCTGCCGCCTTTCAGCGACGAGCGGTAGCCGCTGCTGCCGCCCGTTACTCGTCGCGCATCAGCACCAGTCGCGCGTCGTATTCGCCGAAGAGTCGCAGCGAAAGCGTACCCGAATCCTCATCGTTCTTCGCGCCGGAAACTTCGATCGGAAACTCCTGCTTCGCGGCCACGCGTTTATTGATCGGCACGCGCAGGATCGGTTCCTTGTCTTTCGCATACACGACCAGTTCGAGTTCACCGGAAGTGGACTTCGTCGCACCAAGAAAATAGAGGCCCACCTGGCGTTCCTTCTCGCCATCGCCCACGATGAAGTGGCGGATTTTCTCCGCAGCGGTCGCCTTGCCATCCTTGGCCACAGCCAGCTTCAGCGTCCAAAGCTGACCGAGCGGCGTGATCGCTGAATTCGCCGCCGCGAGTAGCTCGACAGTCAATTTCCGATCCGGCAACACGAGCAATCCGCGACCGTCCACCTTGATGCCTTGCGGCTTTTCCAGATCCGTCTGGACCGCGAACGGCGCATCCGTGATCTGCGCCGCCTTTTCGGAAAGGATGCGCGCTGCCGTGCGTCCTTCTTCGAGCTGGATCGACTCCTGCGCGAGGAGCGCTGGTGTCCATGTGATGAAGGCCGCGAGGCCGATGAAGTTTTTCGTGAGGGTGAATCGTGATGGGTTCATGTGGCTGATGACGGCGCGTTCGCGGGCGCGGTTACTTCTCTTTGCGCGGCTCCACATAAAGCATCTCCAGCGGCACCGGCTTGCGCTCGCT
>JANLQB010000605.1:0-6564 GCA_031367565.1 Verrucomicrobiota bacterium | reverse complement strand
ACGGGCAAGGATCGTGCTATTTCACTCGCTGTTCCTTTTATTAAAATGAAGCTTTCTCACAGAATACTCATCGCCAGCGCCGCCATCGGTCTTGGGGCGGGTTGTGTGCATACGCCTCCAGGCACTTCGGTGGAGATCGCGCTGGCGAAAAAGGCGCAATTGATCCGGCTGCCGGTGACGGAACAGGCTCCGCTGCTTGTGGCTACGACGGGTGGTTCGGGAAGTCGGGGTACGCCGGTGCCATTTGCGGAGCCGCAATTGCCGATCATGGATGACCGCGTGGAAGCGGAGGCTGAGGCGTTCACGCGGGGAAAATTTGCGATGGCGGACGGGAACGATCAGGAAGCGATCGCGGCTTTTGAGGAGACGGTGCATATCGACCCGACGCATCAAGAAGCGTGGCAGCACCTCGCGGTGCTCTATGAAAAGGCCGGGTCTGGAAAAAAGGCCGTCGATGCCCTTCGCCGATCGAAAGACCTGGCGGGCCGCTAGGGCCGCGAGTCCCACGCGCCGGTTCGCGATAAAATAACCAACATACCCGCTGCGAACTGCCGTTTTGGCAGTATCCTCCACCATCATCAACCCCTGTTTACCGATGTGCATCCCCTTCCGCTTCGCTTTCTTTTTCCTCTTCGCGTGTCTCGTCTGCCAACCCGCCTCCGCGCAGGTGCCGCGAGTTTACCTGAAATTTGATGGAAACCTGAACGACTCATCGGGTGCCGGTATCATTACCACGGTCTCCCCAGTCACAATCACGCCCGGTCAGCCTGCGCCCTCGGATGGTTATACTTTTGATCGTTTTGGGGTGGATGGAAAGGCGCTCATTTTACCGGGGAGCGCGAGCCTGGAGCTAATCGCGGCGGCGTTGCCCGCGGATTCTAATCAAGCGTTAGGATTGAGGAGCGGGCTGGCGGGCTCTCCCTTTACCCTTTCCGCCTGGGTTTATGCGAATTCGCTGAGCGCGGCTTCGGGCTACAATATCATTTTCGGAAATGCGGGCAGCGGGGCGGGCACTTTGCACGCTGGATACCTGACGAACCGGGCACATTTTGGCTTTGATAGCAATGATGCAACGGGGGCGGTGAACACTTTTGAAGCGGCGAAGTGGTACCATCTCGCCTTCGTTTACGATGGCACCAGTCAGCGGATTTATGTGAACGGCATCCCGGAGATCACCCGAGTGGCGACAAACACCCTCAAGGCGGCGAATCTCCTAATCGGCAACTGGGGTGCGACGAACCACTCGAACAACGACTTGATCGGGAGACTGGATGACGTGGCCGTTTTCGGATCGGCGCTGAACCTTGCGCAGATTCAGGCACTTTATAGCGGAGTGGAGGCGACCGCGCTTTCCACGTCGTACTCCATGCCGCGCTTGCCGGGGCCTCTCGGTGCGCCGGGGTTTTGGGGTGTGCGCGAGATCAAAAGTTATCCCGGCATCACGCTAAATTCCCTAGTGAATGTGGATCGCGTTTTTAACAACTATCCTTCTGCTCCGGCGGGCACGCTGCGGGAATATACCGCGCCCGTGATCAACCACGTTGATCCGGAGTCTCCCGGCAACACCGGCTACTTCGCGAATGAAGCGGCTTTCGGGACGAACCTAGGCGGCAATGACGACAATTTTGTGTTGCTCGCGAAAGGTACCATTCGGATTCCGGTCGAGGATGACTATACGTTCGGCTTTCGGGGTGATGAGGGTTCGCGGCTGCGCATCCAAGGGGCAAATTTCGTCAGTGGAACAGCGATCGGAACGAACAATGCGGCGAATCCGGTGGCTCAGGGTGACGCGATCTACTTCACCTCCAACACGACAGATAGCGCGACCCTCGGTGTGACCCATTTGAAGGCGGGCGACTACAATATCGAGTACACATATTGGGAGCAAAATAACACGGCCAGTTGCGAAGTATTTGGCGCGCGGGGGGCGAAGACGGCCGTGGATGCGAGTTTCCAACTCATCGGCAATACGGCTGCTGCAGGGCTGGAATTGGTGCGCGATCTCGATTCGTATCCGCGCATCCTTTCTTTCACTGGAAACGGGGGCTCCGCTGTCGTGATCAATGGTGGAATTCCCGCGACGGTGGTGCTTTCCTGGCAGACGAACAGCGTGCCGACTTCCGTCTCGATCTCTCCAGGTATCGGAGCGGTCAACACGAGCGGCTCGCAGGTCATCCCAGCCCCGACGCAGACCACGACTTACACGATCACGGCGACGGCGGGCGTGGATGTGGCCACGCAGACGCTCACCGTTTACGTAGATTCGCCACCGGTGATCACGAATTTGCAGGCTAGTCCGTCGAACGCCGTCGTCGGCAGCAATGTGCTCCTCGGCTGGTCCACGGTCGGGGCAACATCGCTCGTTTTGCAGCCGGGGAATATCGACGTGACGGGCCTTACCACGCGCATCGTAAATCCCCCCGCGACGACGACCTACACTCTGCTCGCGACGAACCCATTCGGCACAGTCCAGCGCAGCGTGAACGTAATCGCCGGGACCGCACCGGTGATCAATTCGTTCGTCGTTGGCGACGGTAACCCGCTCTATGGAGCAGAGACTTCGTTGGATTGGAACGTCACGGGAGCGGACACCATTTCGATCAATCAGGGCATCGGCCCTGTTTCAGGGGCGACCGGCTCGGCCAGTATCGCGCCGCTTCAGACGACGACCTACATTTTAACCGCCTCGAATATCTACGGCAGCACGGCGGCCAATGCTACGCTTACGGTCGCGACGCCCATCGGCGTTACGACTGCGGGATTTTCCGCCAAAAAGGTCGTCTCGTCCGTGCCGTTTCCCTTTCCCGGACAAGGCTATTTGCAAAGCGCGATTAGCCTAATCGGTGGGCAGAATGTTGCCAGTCAGGTTACGCAGAATGGGTTAACGACAATCAACCTCCTGGGTGGCGGGGATGATGGCGATTTCACGAATGGCAATGGCACCTTTCCCGGTGGATCAATCGGCGACAACACAGCGGTTATCATCACCGCGACACTTGTGGTTAATACGCCTGGCGACTACACATTTGCCGTCAACTCCAACGGTGGCGGGCGGCTGCGCATCGACGGCGTGGACGTGATCGTGGATGATAGTACGCACCAGCCTGGAGGAAATACGGGCACCGTTACGCTCTCCAAACAGACCGCGCAATTGGAGCTGATCTATTACGATTACACGGGCGGTGCGGAGGTGGAACTCTCGTGGATTCGCCCAAATCTCATCTGGCAGCTTCTCGGAACGATCACGCCCGCAGCCACGATCGTTCGCGGACAAGTGTTGATCTCCGAGTTCTCCGCCAACAACAATGCGGTGATCATGGATGAGGACGGTACCTCGTCCGACTGGATCGAAATCTGGAACTCCACGAATGCCACGGTGAACCTCGGCGGCTACTATCTTACCGAAAGCCAGGCGAGCCCTGCGCAGTGGGCGCTCCCGGCATGGACGCTGAGCCCAAATCAATACCTGATCGTCTTTGCCTCGGGGAAAGACCGCCTGCCGGCCCAGGTGATTGCTGGCAAAGATAACGCCGGTACACTTGCGCAGCCGCATCTGCACTCGAGTTTCAGCCTTTCGAAATCGGGAGGTTCCATCCTTTTGACGAAAAGCGACGGAGTCGGCGGATACACTACTGTCTCGTCTTTCATCAATTACCCGGCGCAATCCAGTGACATTAGTTTCGGTAGTTCGGACAGTGAAGGCTACATTGGCTTCATTGATGTGCCGACGCCAGGCGGACCCAATGCCGCGACAGTTGGTGGATTCGTAAAAGGTGTCACCTTTGACCATCTGCGTGGCCGTTACAGCGCGCCGTTTAGTCTCGTCCTCTCCTCCGCCACGCCGGGTGCCACCATCCGCTACACGCTGAATGGCCGAGCGCCCACTTTGAATAACGGCAGCATTTACACCGGACCGCTCTCCATCTCCGGCACAAAGGTCGTGCGGGCTGCCGCGTTTAAGCCCGGCTGGCGGGCCAGCGGGGTCGATTCGCACAGCTATTTGTTTATTGATGACATCGTGACGCAGACCGCTGGCACTGCCACGGCGCTAGGATTTCCGACGGGCGCAGTGAACGGGCAGAGTTTCCGTTACGGCATGACGCTTGGGAACGTCACTTCCGGCGGAGGCACTTTGCAGAGTTTGAAAAACGCGCTGACGGCGATGCCGACTGTTAGCATGAGCACGGACGTTACGAATTTGGTGGATGCTACGAACGGCATCTACGTGAATCCCAGTAAACATGGCCTTTTCTGGGAGCGTCCGGTTTCGATGGAATACATCAATGCTGCCGGAACGTCGGAGTTTGGGATTAATTGCGGCGCGCGCATCCGCGGAGGATTTAGCCGCACCACGGGTAATCCAAAGCATGCCTTCCACATGTATTTTCGGAACAGCCTCGGTTATGGCGGCAAATTGAAATATCCACTTTTCGGAAGCGCGGGCACGTCGCAGTTCGGTCAGATCGACATGCGATCCGAAGAAAACTACTCGTGGGGTTTTGGCAATGATCCGCAGAACCTGCTGATCCGGGAGGAATGGAGCCGCGTCAGTCAGCGCGACATGGGGCAGCCGAATTCGCGGACTGGCTACTTTCATGTCTATCTCAATGGCGTGTACTGGGGTGTCTATAACTTCGAAGAGCGGACGGAAGCTAATTTTGGTGAGACGTATCTTGGAGGTCTGAGCGACAATTTCGACACGGTGAAGAGCGCGGGCAGTCCGAGCTATAATACCGAAATGACCGATGGTAACTTTGCCGCTTGGATTTTGCTGGTCAACCAAGCACTCGCTCTCAAAAATGACGCCACTGAAAGTGGTCGCACTGCGAAATACATGAAGATGCGTGGCCTCAACCCAGATGGAACGCGGAACGCCACCTTCCCTGTGCTCCTCGATGTGGATAATCTGATCGACTACGAACTCGTCATCTTCTTCGATGGCAGCTTCGATTCTCCGATGTCCACCTTCCTCTCGAACGCGTCGAACAACTGGTTCGGCCTGCGTGACCGGCTCGGGACGCAAGGATTCTCCTTTTACGCCCACGATAACGAGCATGGGATGGATAGTGTGAGCGATGGTCGTGCATACAACCGTATAGGACCATGGGGCGGCTCGGGCACGAATGTGTGGGGCCAGGGGCAGTATAGCAGCCGGGAAGGTACGACGCTCATCACCAAGAGTAATCCCCACTACCTCCACGAATTTCTCTGTTTCAGTGCGGAGTACCGGCAGCGATTTGCCGATCGGATACAACGTCACTTTTTTAACGGAGGCGCGCTGACGAATACGAAGGCGCTCGCCCGCTTCAACGCATTGGCTGCACAAGTGGACACGATCATCCACGCCGAGGCGGCCCGGTGGGGTTCGAATACGCTTAACCGCTCCTCGTGGCTCAACGCGAAGGCGACGGCCACGTCTTTTATCAACAACGGTGGCGCTCCCCAAGGCGGACAGACCGTGTTTTCGCCTGTGCCGACCACGGGTGCTTTAACTGGGCGGAGTTGGGTCGTCGTCCAACAGGCCTTGGGCTATGTCGATCCAATGCCGGCAACCACGGGCGCTAAGTCGCTCTTCAGCACGTTGCAGGCACCGGCGATCTCTGGTGCTTTTGGCGGAAATGTGATCGCGCCATATAATCTTACGATTACGAACCCCAACGCCACTGGCGCAATTTTCTACACAACGAATGGCTCGGACCCGCGCCCGATCGGTGGCGGTACGCCTTCGGGGGCGCAGACGGGAGCCAGCCCGATCGGCGTGGTGCTCAACAATTCGGCGGTCTTGCGAGCCCGCGTGTATGATAGCGCCGTCTCAAAGTGGAGCCCGCTGATCGAACCAACATTTGTCGCGGGCGTGCCTGCGACTTCCTCGAATCTTGTAATCTCGAAAATCCACTACCATCCTGCGAGCGCGAGTGGTTTGGAGGAGTTCATCGAGCTGATGAATATCGGCGCGCAAAATGTGGACGTGAGCAATGTCCGCTTCACGTTAGGTATTCAGTTCGACTTCCCGCTTGGCTACGTGCTCGCTCCAGGCGCGCGCGTCCTCATCGTGCGGGATATGGCTGCCTTTACCGCTGCCTATCCCAGCGTGTCCGGCGCGCAGATCGTCGGCGTCTTTGCCAATGGAGGCTCGCTTAGTAATTCCGGCGAACGGCTTCTCTTGCTGGGGGTGGGTGATGTTGTGATTCGCGATTTTTCATACGAAACGTCTGCTCCCTGGCCGAGTTCGCCCGATGGCAATGGTCCATCGCTCGTATTGATGCGGCCTGAAAAGAATCCCGATCACAGTCTCGCCACGAACTGGCGTGCAAGTGTTTCTTCCTCGGCATCGCCCGGCGTCACCGACACGCTCACCTACGCCGCATGGGCGACCGCGAATGGGGTGGCCGATGCCCTCGGCACGTTGGATGACGATGGAGACGGAGTGCCAAATCTGGGCGAGTTTGCGCTGAATCTGAATCCGAAGGCGCCTTCCACGATGCCTATTATCCCCGGTACGCAAAACTACGTGGTCAACAGTGTGGCGGGCGACTACCTCACGGTTACCTACACCCGTCCGAT
>JANLQB010000569.1:0-7927 GCA_031367565.1 Verrucomicrobiota bacterium | reverse complement strand
CCAGATTCCGTCGGTGACGCTGTCGTTCAACCTGCGCCAGGGGGCATCGCTGGGCGAGGCGGTGGGTGAAGTGGAAAAGGCGGCACGCGAGATCCTGCCTGATGGCATCACGACCGGTTTCGCCGGCGCCGCGCAGGCGTTCCAGGACACGCAGAAGGGGCTCGCAACGCTCTTCGTGGTGGCGATCTTCGTGATCTACATCGTGCTCGGCATCCTGTACGAGTCGTTCATTCATCCCATCACGATTCTCTCCGGCATTCCGTTCGCGGCGTTCGGTGCGTTCCTCGCGCTGATCCTGACGAAGACGGAACTGAGCGTGTACGCGTGGGTCGGCGTGATCCTGTTGGTGGGACTGGTGAAGAAGAACGCGATCATGATGATCGACTTCGCGCAGGAAGCGGAGAAGAACGACGGCAAGAGCGCGTTCGACGCCATCTACGAGGCGTGCATGGTGCGGTTCCGCCCAATCAGCATGACGACGATGGCGGCGCTGGTCGGCACGCTGCCGATCGCACTCGGTGCGGGCGCAGGTGCGGAGTCGCGACGGCCGCTCGGCATCGCGGTGGTGGGCGGATTGCTCGTGTCGCAATTGCTCACGCTCTACATCACGCCCGTGATCTACATTTATCTGGAGCGGCTGCAGAACTGGCGGCGGCGGAAGGACTCCCCTGCTCCGCCGAAGGCAGAGCGGGCGCTTTTTGAGGCGGCGGTGTAGAGAGTTCCAGGGAGCACGCTCCCCGGATTCCTACGACCGCGCCACGTTCGCGAGAATCCAGCGATTGCGCACGTAGTCTTCCACCGCTTCCTGCCAAGAGCGCGGCTTTTGGCCGGTAAGACGCGTGAGTTTCTCCGTGGACATGACGGTATAGACCGGGCGCTTCGCGATGAATGCGGCGATGTCGCTCATCTTTTGCGCGGCGACGGTGTGGCCTTTTAGCGCGACTCCATTCGCGGCGGCAACTTCGAGGGCGAACTGACCGTATTCCTGCCAGGTCGTTTCGCCCGCGTTGCAAAGATGCAGCAGGCCGCCTTCACGCACCTCTTTGAGGAATGGGCGGAGCCATCGGGCGAGGTCGAGGGTGTAAGTCGGGACGGCGATTTTGTCGGCGACGGCGGCGAGCGCGTCGGTCTCGGTGGCTCGTTTGAGGATTTGATCGACGAAGCTTGGGCGGTCGGGGCCGAAGACCCAAGAGACGCGGGCGCTGAGATGCTGCGGGTATTTTTCGAGCAGCGCGTTTTCTCCGGCGAGTTTCGAGGCAGCGTAGAGGCCGAGCGGGCGAGCGGCGTCTTCTTCCAAGTAGGGCGAGCGTTTTTCGCCGTCGAAGACGTAGTCGGTGCTGATGTGAATCATCCGCGCATTTTTCGCGGCGCAAATTTCGCCGAGGTCGGCGACGGCTCCGGCGTTGATGCGATACGCTTCGTCTTCGTGCGATTCGCAGTAATCGACGTGCGTGAGCGCGGCGCAATTGACGAGCGCATCGAAGTCGAGCGGATCGAGCGCCCCGTGGATCGCGGCGGCGTCGCCGAGATCGAGCGTGGCGTGATTGAAGCCGACTACTTCATCTCCGAGCGCGGACCATTCGCGAGCCAAGGCCGCACCGAGACGCCCGCCACTTCCGACGATGACGATCTTCATTATTTCTTCAGCAGCGGCTGCCACCACGCGCGATTCGCGACGTACCAATCGACCGTGTCCTTGATGCCTTGCAGGTGATCGTGCCGGGGCTTCCACCCGAGTTCAGTGTGCGCTTTCGTGGAGTCGATCGCGTAGCGCCGATCGTGGCCGAGGCGGTCGGCAACGTATTTGATGAGGCTCTCCGGCTTGCCGAGATGCGCGAGGATCATTTTCACCACGTCGATATTCCGCATCTCGCCATCGCTCCCGACATTATAGACCTCGCCCGGCTTGCCTTGCAGCAGCGCGGCGAAAATCGCGGCGCAGTGATCCTCGACGTGAATCCAGTCGCGCACATTCAGCCCGTCGCCATAGACGGGCAGCGGCTGGTCCGCGAGCGCGTTGGTGATCATGAGCGGGATGAGTTTTTCGGGGAATTGATACGGCCCGTAGTTGTTCGAGCAGCGCGTGACGATGACCTCCTGCCGGTAGGTGTGGAAACACGCGAGCGCAAGCAGATCGGCGGACGCTTTGCTCGCGGAGTACGGCGAACTCGGTTTGATCTCGGACTTCTCCGTGAAGAGCCCCATCGGCCCGAGCGAACCGTACACTTCGTCGGTGGAGACTTGGAGAAAACGACGGACGCCATGTTTCCGCGCGGCATCGAGGAGGACGGCCGTGCCGACGACATTCGTGTGGATGAAATCGCCGGGCGTGTCGATCGAGCGATCGACGTGCGATTCCGCGGCGAAATTCACGACAGCGTAAAACTGATGCTTCGCGAGGATCGCGTTGATCCCTGCCGCGTCGGCAATGTCCGTTTTATAAAACTCGTAGCGCTCCCGGAACTGCTCGGCGACGTCCGCGAGGTTCGCGGGGTTCCCGGCATAGGTGAGCGAATCGACATTCGAGATCATCTCCAGGCCAAAATGCTGGAGGACGTAACGAATGAAATTGCTGCCGATAAAGCCGCAGCCGCCGGTGACGAGGAGTCGCATAGAGCGCGTTTAGTAGCAGCGGTGTTTTACCCGCGCTATAAATTTTCCATAAATATGGAGCTTTTTCACGCCACGGCCTGGGAAGTGGGCGGATCGTCGCGGTGTCCGCGATTTGCTCGACGCGACGGGCCGTGCGCGCTTTTACTTTGCAAAAGCATTCCCTCCCTCGAAATGAAAACCCCGCTTCTCGTTCTGCTTGCGTTCATTCCCCTGCCCGCTCTCGCTGCCGATGCGGCGATCGTGAAAAGCGAATTCATCTACGAGCGCGCACCATTTCTCTCCTGCCATGCCTCGACGATCGTCGAGACGAAGCGCGGGCTGATGGCAGCGTGGTTTGGCGGGACGGAGGAGAAAAATCCCGACGTTTGTATCTGGACCGCGCGGCTCGTGGATGGCCAGTGGAGTGTTCCTGAGGAAGTCGCGAATGGCGTGCAACCAGACGGGATGCGGCATCCGTGCTGGAATCCCGTGCTCTTCCAGCCAAAGGAAGGCCCGCTGCTGCTTTTCTACAAAATCGGCCCCGACCCGGATCGCTGGTGGGGCATCCTGCGGACTTCGGGCGACGATGGCGCGACTTGGAGCGAGGCGCGGCGGCTGCCGGAGGGGATTTTGGGGCCGATCAAAAACAAGCCGGTGCAGCTCGCGAACGGCGACCTCCTTTCGCCCACGAGCAGCGAGGATCAGGGCTGGCGCGTGCATTTTGAGCGCAGCGCCGATGGCGGAAAGACGTGGGCGGCGACTGGGCCGGTGAACGATGGGAAGGAGATTGGCGCGATTCAGCCGAGCGTGCTTTTTCACAAAGATGGCCAACTCGAGGCGGTGGGGCGAACGCAGCAGGGGCGCGTGTTTCAGACGTGGTCTGGCGATCAGGGACGGACCTGGGGAAAGATGACGCTGCTCGACCTGCCAAATCCAAACTCCGGCATCGACGCGGTGACTCTCGCCGACGGGCGATTCCTCATCGTGTACAATCACACGCCAAAAGGCCGCGCACCGCTAAACGTCGCAATCAGCAGCGATGGAAAAGAATGGAAGCCCGCGCTCGTCCTCGAAAGCGATCCCGGCGAATACTCCTACCCAGCGGTGATTCAGGCGCACGATGGCCTCGTCCATATTAGCTACACGTGGAAACGCCAACGCGTGAAGCATGTGGTGGTCGATCCGAAAGCTCTCACGACTGATTAGCGGAATTATTCCGAAAAAAAGAGTTTGATCTTGATCAATCTTTAGCAGTGCCGTTTCCTACGCACGCGGAAAATGTTCGTTTGGAAAGCCCCCCTCAAAAGTTCAAAACCCAAAATCCCAGAAGCCCATGAAAATGCTGCCTGCACCCGCCAAAACTTCGCGCCCATTCCGGCGCGCAATCCTCGCCACCGCGATTCTTCCTGCCGTCCTCGCCTCGTCCGCTTTTGGCGTGACGAATTGGAATGGTCCGGTCGCGCTTTCCACCTCGGCTACGCCGGATGACATCATCGTGCAGGCCACCTCGACGGTGACTCTCTCCAATGGAGGACCGACTTCGATCACCGAGACCAGCATTTCCTTTCAGCCGCTTGTCGGAAATCTGGAAACGCTCACGGTGGATGGACCGGGGCTCACGCTGCGCTCGTTGACCACCGCTCTGGCGATCGCAATCACCAAGACGATCACCATCAACGGAACGGCGGACTTTGCGCCGGGTTCCTTGAATACCACCACCTCCGGCGGGCCAGCGTTGACGGGAATCTTCCTCGTGAAAAACGGAGGAACGGGCACGCTCATCATCGACGATTTCACCTCCGTCAACAATCTGGCGGGAACGACGTTGAGAACACTCGATGGCCGAATCGCAGTTTTCGGCGGCGGCGGCACCGCCAACCCGCTCTCAACCTTGACCCCGTCCATCGAACTCGGTGCCAGCACCCCTGCTCAGACCACTCAGGCTCCCATCCTCCGGTTCGTCGGAGATGGCGCGACCAACACGACCTTCGCGAATAACTTCAAGGCATTTTATACCAGTACCATCGAACACTTCGGGACGACGAATGATACGATCTCCAGTGCCTCGGGCACCAACGGAATCGCGACCGGCAAGACCCTCACGGTCAAGGTCGCCGAAGGTGGGCTCAACATCGCGGGCGTCGTCGCCAGCACCTCCAGTGGCTCCGTAAAAGGAGGCATCCTCAAAAAAACCGGGGTCGATACCACCCTCACTCTCTCAGGCGGCGCTTTCATTTCGAGCCTCAACGTGGCCGAAGGGCGCGTCGATGTGTCGGGCAGATTCCGGGCAGATACCGTCACTTTCGGGGCAGGCTCGACCTTGACGCTGCGCAACGCGAGCACGGTCGCCGGCACGACGAACATCCTTCCAGCCACGATCGTCATCACTCCGGGAGGCACTCTCGAAGGACTGCCTGGTAACTTTTCCACCGCTGCCGGTCAGAGTGTTCTTAATCTCACGGGAGGCACCCTCAATCTCGGAATTGGCGGGGCGTCACCGGGCTTGAGCGCGCACCTTTACAACGGCGACGACGGCGGGGCGAATCTCGCTTTTAACACCTTTGCAAACTTCTCCGCCTACTTCGCAGGACGCGGCACCGGCCTGCTCACTTCCACCGGGGCAAATGGGTTTACCGAACTGAGCTTTGCTCCCGGCGGCGGCGATACGGCCATGTTCGCCCCGATCGCGCCCGCGTTCACCGCGACCAACAACATCGTTTCGCGCTTTAACGGCAAGATCATCGTCAACGGCGCGGGTCTCTATACCTTTGCGACCTCTTCCGACGATGGATCAATGCTCTATATCGATGGCAAGACGGTCGTTGCGAATAACTTCTACCAAGGCACGACCCGGCGTACCGGAACGGTCAGCCTCTCGCCTGGTCTCCACGACATCGAAATCGGTTTTTATGAAGGCGGCGGTGCGAACTCTATCACCGTGGATTACTCGGGACCGGATACCGGCGACTTGCAGACAACCGTTCCCAATTCCGTTCTCATCCCGGTCGATTCCGCGTCCTTCCTGAATACAGTCACCGTTACCGAAAACTCGACCATCAATACCTCCGCGGCCAGTGTCGTAAGCACCGCGATAAGTGCCGCGAAGACCTTGAATGTGAACGGCTACAAGCTGGATATGGGAGCGGTAACCCTCGGCGCGCCCACCGCAGGCACTTATACCATCAATGCCAATACCCAATACGGGCAGGTCATTGCCCGCTCCATCGTCGATGGTGGGCTGGACGTGGATCTGGTCAACAATGGCCCTGGAATACTCGTCCTTGAAAGCGGCGCGTCGCCTCAATTGCAGAACGCGGGCTCATCGGTCACCATCTCAACTGGAGGGCTCGGAGTCGTCCTCGGCAGCGCGGGTGGCAGCCCGACGGGAAATGCTACAGTCAATGTCAATGGCCGGAGCCTGACACTCTCCAGCAAGGGTGGCGACCAAACCTATACGCCAGTGGGATTGAGTTTCACCAATGGTGGCTCGATCGTGGCGGCAAAGATCGGCTCCGGCGTGGCCGGTACAACAGCCACACCTATTCGCACGACTCTTAACACTGCTCTCACGGTCAATACTGGCAACACCCTCACCACTTCAACGCAGGACAACTACATTCTCGTCATGCCGGCGATCAGCGGCAGTGGCACCGTTAGCTTTGGCGGGACGGTCGAAACCAGCAACACCGTGAACATCGGCGCATTGAACGTCGTGGATGGCGGCAACGTGACGAGCTTAGGGAACATTACGACCACCAACGGCATCACACTCACCGGGGGAAGCGTCCCTTCCCGTCTTAATCTCAACGGCGGCACCGTTTCAGGCGCGGCCATCACGGTAAATATCGGGGCAATTTTGTCGCTTGGGGCAAATGATGTGTTGGGAAACTTTGTGGGTGGCGTGTCGGGTGTAAACATCAATGGCGGCATCGTTTCGGCAGTGGCGGGGACGCACTCGACCTTGCCGGCAGTGACACTGAATGAAGGCTCCCTCATCGCGACCGGGCCGGGGAATGCTCCGACGGGTCCGACGATCAATTACA
Organism: Verrucomicrobiota bacterium; assembly: GCA_031367565.1. Classification (GTDB taxonomy): domain Bacteria; phylum Verrucomicrobiota; class Verrucomicrobiia; order Chthoniobacterales; family Chthoniobacteraceae; genus JANLQB01. The sequence goes on along the minus strand of JANLQB010000569.1, from coordinate 1,292 downwards.
TCCTCAATGGCAACGTGACGACCGTGCCGGGTGCCACGCCATCCACCATCAGCGCGCCGGCAGTCCTGTTGCGCGGCGCGGGCACCACCGGGCCGGTGACTTTCACGGTGCCGCGCGGGACCGCTGAGACGGACCTCGCGGTGACTTCGGTGATCCACGACGGCGGAGCGGGGTTGATCAAAAACGGGAATGGCATCATCACGTTATCCGGGGTGAACACTTACACCGGCCCGACGGTGATCAATGCGGGGACCGTGCAGGCCAATGGCTCGTCGTCGCTGGGAAGCAGCCCTGTGACGTTGAATAACAGTGGCGTCCTTTCGCTGGGCTCGCCGCCGTCGTTTGCCGGGTTCGAGAATACCTCACTCAATGGAGGTGCGACGGTCGATCCCACGAACAGCATCGTCACTCTGACCACGGACCAGGGCGGTCAGTCGCGCAGTGTCTTCACCCAATCGAAATACTCGGTGGGCGACGGCTTCTCCGCCAGCTTCGTTTACACCGCGTCCGGAGCGCGCGCAGCGGATGGCATCACCTTCACGATGCAGAACAGCTCTCCCACGGCGCTAGGAGGAGGCGGCGGCTCGCTCGGTTACGTCGGAATCGCGAACAGTGCCGCACTCCAACTCAACATTTATACCGGTGCGGGCCAGCCGATCGGCACCAACCTCGTTTCAGGGACAGCGGGGACTTATCTCTCGAGTGCGCCGGTGAACTTGGCCGGTGGCAACCCGATTAGGGTGGATGTTATCTACGACAGCACGGCCCTCACGTTCACGGAGATCCTGCTGGATATGGTCACCGGCGATAACTACACGCATACGTTCACGACACCCGCTCTTAGCGGCATCATCGGCGGAAACCTGGCCTACGTCGGCTTCACCGGAGCGACCGGAGGAGCTCAGGCGGGGCAGACCGTCAAGAATTTTGTGTTCAACGACTATTCACAACAAGGCGTGACGCTCGCCAATAACATCACCGTGAGCGCCAGTGCGACAGGCAGATTGGACCTCCCGGGGGCAGGCCTCGGCGTTGGGGGTTCCGCCACGCTCACGGGAGTCCTCAGGCTTAACACCGGCTCTATTCTCGATGTCACTGGAGGCGACACCGCGACCGATACGGCATACTCGCTGAACGTCACCGGCTCGACCACGCTGGCTGGGAATAGCACGGTCAATGTGGCGAACAACGGTACGGGCGTGGGCACTCTTCACCTTGACGATGTGAACCAAAGCGGTGCCAACACCTCTCTTACAAAAACCGGCGCGGGAACGCTGGTGCTCAGCGGCACA
>JANLQB010000567.1:0-2261 GCA_031367565.1 Verrucomicrobiota bacterium | reverse complement strand
GAAGATTTCGGGGAGCGCGGGCTTTTCGGCGCGGGCGTGGGATTGGAGGACTTCGAGGAGGCGGTTTTGGAGCGGGGTGAGCTGGCGGGCTTCGGTGGCTTTGAGCTGCACTTCGATGCAGCGGCTGAGGATGGTCTCGGGAAGCTGTTCGGGGAGGGCGCTGAGGAGGAGGAGCAGGGAGTTGTTCGGGGGTTCTTCGAGCGTTTTGAGGAAGGCGTTGGCGGCCTGGATTTGGAGGCGGTCGGCGTCGATGAAGACGCCGATTTTTCGCGCGCCGAACATGGAGCGGAGGTGCAGCTCGCGTTCGAGGTCGCGCACTTGCTCAATGACGATCTTGCGCGATTTCGACTCGGGCTGGATGAGATGTACGTCGCCGACGGCGAAAGGGTCGGCGCTGGGGCCGTGGAGGTGCGCGCAGAGGTCGCTCGCGAGCTGGCGTTTTCCCGAGCCGGGCGGGCCGCTGATGAAGTAGGCGTGGGCGAGTCGGTCCTGGGCGTGGGCGCGCTTCAGGAGGGCGCTGGCGTCGGCGGCGGTGAGAGGCATGGGCGGGAGTAAGGCGGAGATTTCTGCCGCGAAAAAGTCCGAAGTTTCGAGCGGCAGATTTTTCACGGGAAAGCCGTGCCGCGGCTGCCGCGAAAAGGGCGGCTTACTGGTTGCGGACGGTGGGTGTTTCCGGGGCGATGTTCACCTTGGATTTGACGGGCTTCAGCACGGGGGCCGCGCTGGCGACGGATTGCCCCGCACTCCGCAATCGCGCGAGAACGGTGTTATTCGTGCCGATCCGCGCCCACGGGCCGACGGGCACCTCGCGGGCTTCCACAAATTTCCAGTCCACGACATCCGTGGAGCCCATGCCGAGGTAATCGCGGACCGACGGCGAGACATCGAGGCCCGCGCCGCGGTTCAAGTTTGGCTTGGGCATCTCGTTTCCGAAGACGTATTCCCAGTGATCGGTGCGGAACGGGCCGCAGTCGCTCCATTGCGCGTAGCAGACGCGATTGCCCTTTCGGATGGCGATCCAGCGGTCCTGGCAAACGCTCTTGCCGTCGCGCTCGTAGGCTTGGGCAAACCACGGGATGACCGTGCGGGCTTCGTTCTTGTGGTGGCCACCGGTGACGTCGTTGTAAGGGAGCGCGAAGTAAAACGGATTCTGGTTCGGCACGAAGGTCGCGGGCATGAAATTCCGCCGCTGGCTGGGCTCGGGATTGTCGTAGCCGCCGAAATTGGAGGCCCAGTCCGTGTCCCATGAACTGGAGCGGTTATGGACGGGGTTGTTTTGGCTCGCGCTTTCACCGACCCAAAAAATGGTTGAGACGATGTTCATCTTCCACGGATACCGGCCCGAGATGCCGCGAAAGGCCGAGGTCGTCGGCACGACGACGCGCGGCTCAATGGAGGAAAGGGCGCTCTCGCGGAGCTTCCTGGCGTAGCGGTCGAAGTCTTCACTGCCGGCGAAAACACTGGTTTGAGCCCGGAGGGAGCTGACGCAAAAAAAGATTCCCAGCAGACAAGGTAGAAGCCGTTTCATTTTTAGGAATGCGACCCGCTTATAGGCCAGCAATCCGGGGCCATCAAGGGCTTTTTCCCCGCCCGCCTGTAGGCGTGCCTGCCGTCCCGGACGCGATTTTGTGCGATCGAGAGGGTCGATTTTGGAAAAAAGAGAACGATGGAGACGCATGCAGAACACTACTTAGCAGTGCCAATGCCACCGCGCCGGATCGGCGGATTGCCACGTTTCTGCGAGTCGGAGATTGAAGTCGCGGGATGATTCTCGGAAATAGCGTGGATTGAATCCTAAAACGCCATCGCATGTGACTCATCGCACTTGGGCTGAAATCGATACCGCTGCGCTCCGGCACAATGTGGCAGTCGTCCGCGCGCTCACTGGCGAACGAGTGCGGATCATGGCCGTGGTGAAGGCGGATGCGTATGGGCACGACGTGGAGATCGTGGTGCCGGCACTCGCGGAATTCGTGGAGGTTTTCGGCGTGGCGAATGTGACGGAGGCGCGGGCGGTGCGGGCGGAATTGTCGAAGGTCGAGGGTGGAGGGTCGCAGGATTCGGAGGCTCCGCACCTTCGACCTTCGACCTTCGATCTTCGGCCAATCTTTATCCTCGGCCCGGCGCTGCCGGAGGAGCGTGAGGAAGTCGTGGAGCGGCGTTTTGTGCCGCTCGTTTCCGATTTGGAGGAGGTGCGGGCTTACGCTGCGCTCGCCGCGGGTGAGCCGCTCGATATTCATCTGAAGCTCGATACGGGCATG
>JANLQB010000498.1:0-10851 GCA_031367565.1 Verrucomicrobiota bacterium | reverse complement strand
CCCCGTCGTCACCGTCTCATAAAGTCCGCCCGAAACGACCCGCAATTTCCCCGCCGCGCCATCCAGATCGAGAAACGCATTCCCATGCTGAATCGTCCCCGCATCCACCAGTTCCGTCTGCAAATTCGGATCGCTGTCCGTGATTGCGAGCGTCGCCCCGATCGGAATCGTCACCGTCGCCGACCCCGCCAAAGTCGCACCCCCGCTGAAGGAACCCGTCCCCGTCAGCGACACCGCCGCATTCGCAAAAAGCGACCCGCTTCCACCCAGCGCGAGATTGTGCAAAACCGACGACGCCGTGAGCGTGAGCGACCCGGCGGAAATCGTGAGCACATCATCCCCCGACATCGAAACCGAAGCCGCCACCTGCGCGCCGCTGTCGATGGTGATCGTCAGCGTCCCTCCCGGATTGATCGTCACCACATCATCCGCCGTCGGCACGCCATCCGACCAATTCCCCGCGGTATTCCAATTTCCACTCGCGACGCCGATCCAGTTATTCGCGGCGGGAGCGATGCGAGCTTCGAGCGGCTCGATGAGCGGGCTGTGGCGATTGGGGGAACGACGCAGGAGAGAAATCCGTTTCATGCCCCTTCCTTGTCCACGAAGCGCACGGCGTTACGAGAAAAGTGAAGGTTTCTGAGGAATGCGCGCCGCAGTGATTTCCGGGGAGCGCGCGCGTCTCGCGCGCCGGCGAAGGCGGCCCGCCTTCGCGCACTTTCAAAACGCGCCACAGCACGAAGCGCGATCGCCTGTCCCGCGATCCGCGTCGAAAAAAATTCGTTTCGTCGGGACGCCGAAACCAGCACGCGAGACCCGCGCGCTCCCCGGAATCCGCAATCACGCGTCAGCGCACCGCCGCCAGCGTCGCCTCGATTTCCGCGATCATCTTCGTCTCACCGGCGGCGAATTTTTTCACCAGCGCAAGACATTCCGTGAGCAACGGCGTGGCCTCGGCTCCGCGTCCGAGTTTCACCAGCGAGAGGCCGAGCGGGCGCAGGGTGAAAAGGAAATCGCGTTCGCCGGGCTGGAGCAGTTCACGCTGCATCGCGAGCCCTTCGTGCGCGAGCTTTTCGGCTCCCGCGAAATCACCGCGCCGATATTGCAAATACGCCAGCCGGCCCATCGCACTGGCCACCGGGGAAGTGCGCTCTCCGAAAACTTCACGGCGGATTTCCACGCACTCGGTCATCGCACGTTCGGCTCCGGCCGCATCGCCTTGGATGAAAATGAGGTCGCACCATTTCCCGAGCATCGTCGCAAGATTCATCCGCTCGCTCGGAATTTCCCGCTGCCGCGCAATCACCTTTTCCATCATCGCGCGCGCCTCGGGCACGCGGCCCTGATCTTCCAGCACGCCCGCGAGATCGCCCATGATGCTCGTCGCCGCCGCGCTGCCGACAGCGTCGGATGCCTCCGCCACGCGCAAGGCTTCACGCAGCGGCGCTTCCGCGGGCGCGAGGTGCCCGGCGTGCGTGTGCGCAGTCGCGAGGTTTTGCAAAGTCGCCTGCAATTCGTGACCGCTCTCCGGCAAGTGGCGGCGCAGGATCGCCGCCGCTTCCGTGAGCAGCGGGATCGCCTCGTCCGTGCGGCTCGTCCATGCGAAGAGCGCGCCGAGCGTGTTCAGCGCGGTGCCGGTGGCTGCTGCGTCATTTCCAAAAAGGCGGCGATGATCGTCCACTGCGGCCCGCAGCAGCGGCTCGGCTTCGTCGTAGAGACTCAGCTCGTAGTAGGTATTCCCGAGCGTCACGCGCATCTCGGCGAGCACTTCTGGATCGTCGGCAAGATCGGTTTCCGCGCGGGCTTTCGCCGTCGCGAGCACATCGACCACACGCACGTCGCGACCCGAAGCGGTGGGCGCGGGTGAGGCGAGGAGTTGGGTGAGAAAATTCTTCACGCGCTCAGCCTGCGCACGCGCGACCTCCGCCGCATCGCGCTGCCGCCGCGCTATCTGCGCCTGGCTCGCGCTGAAGACGGACGCGCCCGCGAGCGCGAGGAAAACGCCCGTCGTCAGCGAAAGCAGCCCGCGATTTCGCCGCGCGAATTTTCCCACGCGATAACCCACGGTTGGCTCCACCGCGCTCACCGGCTCGCAGCGCAAATGCCGCGCGATGTCATCCGCCAGCGTGGCCACGGACGCATACCGCTCGGCAGGATTTTTCGCGACCGCGCGCAGACAAATCGCATCCAAATCGCCACGCAAATCGCCCACGCGTGGCGGCTCGGGAAACACACTCGCGTCCAAAATCTCACTCGGCCTCCGCGTCGGCGTTTCGCGGATGAAGCGCGCGATTTCCTCCCGCGTCGCCGTCCGTAAATCCGCCTCCGCAAACGGCAGCGCGCCTGCGATCAATTCGCACAACAGCACGCCGAGCGAATACACATCCGTCCGCGTATCCACCTCGCCGCCGCCCGCCTGCTCCGGGCTCATGTAAGCGGGCGTGCCCACCGCGTGCGCCTGCGATCGCCACACCGCCGCGTCCGCACTCACATCCTCGGCGGGGCGTGCGAGGCCGAAGTCGATGACCTTCACGCCTTGCTCTCCAACGAGGATGTTCGACGGCTTCAAATCGCGATGAATAATCCCGAGCTGATGCGCGTGCTGCACGGCGTCGCAGACTTGGCCAAAGAGTTCGAGCCGCGCCCGCAGCGCGAGCGGCGTCGCAAACGCAGTGATCGGTTCGCCCGCCACGAGTTCCATCGCGAGATACGGCTGTCCTGCGTCGCTGATCCCCGCCTCAAAAACTCGCGCAATCCCCGGATGCGTGAGCCGCGCCATCAGCCGCGCCTCGCGCTCAAAGCGTTCTAAAAACTCCTCGTCGTCGAGCAATTCGAGCGGGAGCAATTTCAGCGCGACTTCGCGAGCGAGCGACTTCTGCCGCGCCCGATAAACCGTCCCCATTCCGCCGCGCCCCAGCATTCCCGCGAAAACAAAATCCCCGAAATCCGCAGGTGCATCGTGCGACAAAAGCGACCGCGCCACGAGACAGCGCGGGCACACGACCGCCGCGCCGGGCATCGCGCCGCCGCACTTCGGACATCGCGTCGAGTCGTGGCTCATCGCGTTGTCCTTTGCCGAAAAGCGGCCCGCGTTACAGCCCGCGCGCTCATTCCTGCAAAATACGCACAAGATGCCGCAGTTCCTCCGCGACTTCCGCTGGCGTCGCCACGGTCTGCGCGACCTGCGCCTCGAGTTGCCGCCGAAAAGCCAGGCGCAACCGATGCACCGCCACGCGCACCGCACCCACGCTCAGCGCGAGATCCCGCGCCGCCTCCGCGATCTGCGGCTCCGCTTGATCCCACGCCAAAAATTCCCGCAACCGCGCAAACAGCGCCCCTTTTCCCCGCGCCTCCGACTCCGCTTCCACCGCCGCCAGCGCCTGCGCCACGGTCGCATTCGCCCAGTCGCGATCGAACCGCACTTCCGGCGATGCGCTGTCCGCGGGCTCCACGCCAAACCATTCCTCCGCCCGCGCCTGATCCAGCGAAAACGCCGGCTGCACCCCGCCCCGTTTTTCCCGATGTTCGCGCCGCGTTTCCGTGGAGATGAAATTCTTAAAACTCCCGAGCAAAAACGACCGCAGTTTTCCCCGCCCACGATCGGCCTTCGCCAAAAGTTCATGCGAAAGCAACAGCGCAAAAAAACCCTGCGTAAAATCTTCCGCCACCGCCGCCTCATGCCCGCAACGCCGGGCGAAGGAGTAGAGCGGAAACCAGTATTGCCCGCACAATTCATCCAGCGCCGCATCCGCCCGCGCGTCTTCCCGCCCACTCGCCGCGAGCACGAGGCTCCAGCGGGTATCGGGAAAATTGGGAGAACGCTCAGGTGGCTTCATCGTCAGGCGAAATCTGGCGAGAGCGAGAATACTGCCAAGCACGATTCCGCGTTTCGCCTTTACACCCCGGCACCGGCGCGGGATTTTCCGCGCCCATGCTCGCCAGCCCGAATTCCCCTTCCGCCGCGTGAGCCTGCTGCGATCTCCCGTTCGATTGCTGGTCGTCATCGCTCTGCTGATCGGCGGCGCGTGGGCGGGCTTTACGCTGCGGCTGGAAACGGAGCTGCTTCCGCTGCTGCCCGGCCATCTCCCGAGCGTGCGCGGGCTGGCGGAATTTCAGCGCCGGTTTGCGAGTGAGCGCGAAGTGTATGTCGTGGCCGATCCGGCCCTGCCGGAAGCGGAACGCGCGTTCGCATTTCAAAAGCTGCGGCCTGCGCTCGCGGCGCTTCCGGGTGTGGCCTCGGTCGCGGCACCGGGCGAGGATTTGGCAAAAGACTGGCCGCAACTGAGCGCTTGGGCCGTGTGGAATCTTGCGCCGGAAAATTTCTCTCGCGCCCTCGCCGCACTCGCGCCGGAGCGCGTCCAGACGCAACTCGCCGCGATTCCCGAAAAGCTCGCCGGCGCACCCGATCCCGAGGAACTCGCAAAGCTCCAACTCGATCCGCTCGGCCTGCTCTCCGCGCTCGGCGGCGAAAACGCCCAGGCCAATGAGAGCACGCAAATGGGTGCGTTTCTCTCCGGTGAAGCGCCGCCTTTCCTCATCGTGCGCAGCGCGGAGCCGCTGGAGGATTTTTGGAAATGCATCGCCTTCACCGATGCCGTGCGCGGGGCGATCGCCGGGCAGTCCGGCCTGCTGCTCACCGGCCGTCCGGCGTTCACGGCGGAAATTTCCCGCCAGATGCGCGGCGACATGGCGCTCATGATGGGCGCGGCTTCCGTGCTGCTCTGCGCGGTCTTTTGGGCGTTCTACCGGACGCTCCGCCCGCTCGGCTGGATCCTCTTTTTCCAAGCCCTGGCCTTGATCGTCGGCCTCATCGTCGCGCGGATTTGTTTTGGCTCGCTGAATGTCATCAGCATGGGTTTCGCCTCCATCCTGCTCGGCGTGAGCATGGATTACAGCATCCTCGTTTATCACCACTTTGCGTCCGGCCACGATGCGCAGGCGAAAGTGTGGGCGCTGCTCCAGCGCGGGATTTGGTTCAGCGCGGTCACGACCGCCGCGTCGTTTCTCGTCCTCGCGTTTTCGTCCTTCCCCGGCCTGCGCGAACTCTCCGCGCTCGTCGCCGCCGGGCTCATCGCGTCCGCCCTTTTTGCCACGTGGCTGCTCCCACTCGTCCTCCGTGCGCGCCAGCCCGTGGCCCCGCCGATCCTCGATCGTGCCGCTCAAGCGGCCGCGCGTGGCGTGAATCGCTGGCGGCGTCCGCTGCTCGCGGGCGGCGTGGCCGTCGCGCTGCTCGGCGGCGCGCTCGCGGCGTTTCGCGCGGACCGGATTTACGTGGCGGGCATGGGCCAGTTTCAGCCCGCCAGCAGTGAAGCGTGGCGCGCGCAGCAGTGGTTGTTGCAGAGCGATGCGAGTGTGCGCGATGCCATCTATCTCGTGCAGGCGCGGACGTGGGAGGAAGTGAAAGCGGGCACGTCGGCGCTGGCCGCACAGGTGAGCGGCGGGAAGATGTCGCTCTGGTCGTATCTGCTCCCCACTCCGGCAAATCAGTCCGCCAATCGCGCCACCTGGCCGGCGGGCACCGTCGCCCGATTGCGCGCCGATTTTGAAACCGCCGGACTCGGCGAAGAATGGAGCGCCTCCACCCTCGCCCTCTGCACTGCGCTGGAAAATGCCGCCGCTGGAAACGCGGAGGCCTTCCGCGCCGCGCAGCCGCTCCTCTCCACGCTCGCCAGCGAACACGACGGCACCATTACCGCCGTCGTCCGCCTTCCCGACGCCGCCGAGCATCCCGTGCCGGACGGCGGCTTCGCCCAAAACCCCGCCGAAATTTTGCCCGTGAGCTGGCTCTCGCTCGGCGAAGAACTCACCGCCCTCGCCAACCACGACCTGAGCCGACTCGGCATTTGGATGCTCGCCGCCCTCGCCACGCTCTGCGCGCTCGCGCAACGCTCCGTCCGCCTCTTCGCGCTCAATTTCGCCGCGCTGCTCCTCGCGCTCCTCGCCCTCGTCGTCCTGCTCGCGGCCACCGGCACAAATCTCAGCCCGCTTTCGCTCCTCAGCGTCCCGCTCCTCCTCGGCCTCGTCATCGACTACAGCCTGCACATCCTCATCGCGCTCGAGCACAGCCGCGGCGACCTCACGACCACGTATCAACACCTCGCCGCCCCCGTCCTGCTCACCGGCCTTTCCTCCTGCATCGGCTTCGGCGCGCCGATGCTCACCCGCCAGCCCGCGCTGCGAAACTTCGGCCTCGTCATGGATCTCGGCATCATCGCCGCCGTCGCCACCTGCCTCGTCTTGCTGCCGCTGCTCTATCGCGCCACCCAAACCGGGCGTGATCAAAATGGAGCGTCGTGATCGTCCTCGAAATCTCCGGTCGTTTCGAGAACGAGGACGATAATCTCTTGCGACGCTCGCTCCCCTTTCGACCTTCCGACCAAAAATGAAGCTTCTCATTTTCCTCCTCTTCCTCGGCACAACGCTCCTCGCCGAACCCGAACCACTTTCCTTCGCGAAAGCCAAAGCCCTGCGCACCCGTTTTGAAACCCGCCAGCGTGACACGACTTCGTGGACCGCCACCTTCACGCAAACGCTCACCATGCCCGGCCTGCGCGCGTCGATCGCGAGCGAAGGCACGTTCACTTTCCGCGCGCCTGACGCGCTGCGGATCGAATTCACCAAGCCCGCGGGCGAACTCGTGCTCATCCTCGGTGACCGCTTTTTCCTCCGCAAACCCGCCAAACGCGTCGTGGAAAAATCCCTCTCCCGAGACAACGCGGGCAAACCTTTCCAAGCACTGATGAGCCTTTTCCAAGGCCGCCCTCCGGAAAATGAAGCGCAGTTCGAGCCGCGAGTGATGAACGAGAACGAGAGCTACATCATCACGCTCACGAAAAAACCCGAAGCCACCGGCAAGCTCCCCAAACGCATCACAAACATCGTCTCCGAATCGACGCTCGACGTGCGCGAAGTCTTCGTCGAGCTCCCCGCCGGCGGCTCCCTCCGCTACGTCTTCCAAGACCCCGCGCGCAATCGTGCGGTGGATGCGAATCTCTTCGCGGTGCCGGTGGAAGGACGTGACTGAAGATGCCGCCCTCTGCGTTCGACGTTCAGCCCCGCGCAGCGGCTTCGCGAAATGAGGACACGCCATCGGACCACCAAGGTGCCTGCAGCGGGCTGAACATCGAACATCGAAATAGGAAAAGTCGCCCACCGCCTGACCCGACCGCCGACTTGTCACCCCGCGATTTTCCCCTACCCTGCGCGCCTCAAATGCAAGACCCCACCATCCCGATCGCCGAACGCCTCCTCGCGCGCATCCGCACCGACCTCATCGAGACGAGCGACGGCTTCGGGATCGACTCCGACCTCTTCGCCGCCGGACTCGACTCCATGTCGATCATGCAACTCACGCTTTTGATCGAGGAAGAATTCGGCGCGCACCTTCCCGACCGCCTCATCACCCGCGACACCTTTTCCACCGCGCGCCAAATCGCCACGGCCATCCGCGAATCCGGAACTCCGCCGGCTCGATGAAACTCCGCACGCCGCTCTCAGGAGCGGACGCTTTCCTGCTGGCGGTCGAGCGCATGATGCTCGCTTCCGGGCAGGGCCGGCACCTCGGGCTCACCGTGCTGGAACTCGGGCCCGGCTTTGACGCCGCGCGTTTCCGCTCCGCCGTGGAGCGTATCGCCACCGCGAGTCCACTCGCCGCCGCCCGCCTGCGTCATCCGCTCGCGCGCGTGCCGCATTGGGTGTGGTCGGACGAAACACGCGCGACTTTTCCCGTCACCGCACACGCGCTGGGAATCGACCGCGATTCGTTTTCTGAAACGCGCCTCAACCACGCGGGCGATGAGCCGGTGCGCTTCGACGTGCTGCCGCGCGCGGATGGCACCACGACCCTCGTCATGTGCTGGCGGCATTTTCTCCTCGATGGACGCGGGGCCGAGCTGCTCCTCGCCGCCGTCGCGCGGCTGGCCGCCGATCCCGCCGCGACGGCGTTGGAAAATTCATGGGGACCGCCTCCGACCCGCGCTGGCGGCTGGCGCGCGCGCCTGGGTGAAGCCGAGAATTTCAAGGATCACTTTTACAAAAACGCGCGCGTCGGCATCGACTCGCTCTCCGGCCCGGAACCGCGCGCGGGGTCCGCGCGATTTGCGCTGGAGCAGTTCAGCGTGGAGGAAACATCGCACCTCGCGGAGCGGGCGAGCACCATCACGCGCGGCCTGTTTTCCCTCGCGTGGTTTCTCGCCGTCACCATGCGCGCCCACCGCGCGGTTTTCCAAAAACGCGGCGCGGAGCCGGACAGCTACCAGGCGAGCTGTGCCGTGCAGGAGCGCAAACGCGGCGCGCGCCACCCGATCTGGCAGAACCGCGTGTCGCAGCTTTTTTTCTGCCTCCGGCGCGACGAAGCCGCCGACCTCGAAAACGCCGCGCGCACGCTCCACGAACAATTCACCACGCTCTCGCAAGCCCGCATGCCACAGGCTTTCGCGACCATGACCGGCCTTTTCCGCCGCATGCCGACCTCGTGGTATCTGCGTTTCATCCGGGGAAATTCCGGTGGCCACATCACCTCGTTTTTTTACTCCCACACCGGCCAGTTCCTGCCCGAGTGCGAAGAGATCGCCAGCGCAAAAATCAATGACGGCTGGCACATCCCCTCCGTCTCCGCGCCGCCCGGCACCGGCATCTTTTTCAGCGAACGCGGCGGACGACTCACCGCCACGATCTCTTGGCGCGCGGGCGCGGTCACGGATGACGAAATCGCGCTGATGCGCGCGACCTTGCGGGAGGATTTGCTCGGGCGATGAAATGCGATGAGCTCGTCCTCGGCGGTGGCGCGGCCGGGCTTGCGGCGGCCGTGACGGCGTCGCGAATGGGCGCGCACACGGTGCTCATCGAGCGTCACGGCGCACTCGGCGGCATGGCCACGGCGGCGCTCGTGCATTCCATCTGCGGGCTCTATTTGCTGCGCGACCAACCCGGAGCCGTGTCCGCGCATCGCGGCCTGCCGATGGAATTCGCGAACCGCCTCATTCGCGCGGGGGCATCGTCCGGCCCGGTGCGGATGGGTCGCATGGACGTGCTCCCGCACTCGCCACCCGGCTTCGCCGCCGTCGCTGACGCGCTCGCGGAGGAGTGCCCAAATCTCGAAGTGCGCCTGCACACCGAGTGCCTTTCGAGCGCCGTGGAAATCTCCACGCGCGGCCAGCGCGCAAAGCTCGACCCGCGCGCGATCGTGGACACCAGTGGCGACGCCGCCTTCGCCACCCTCGCCGGTCTCGCCACCGACCAAGCGCCGGCCGACCGTCTCCAGCGTCCCGCGCTGATTTTCTCGCTCCACACCGTCGAAGTCACCGCGCTCGACGACAACGGGCGGCTCCGGCTCGCGCATCAAATCGCCGCTGCCGTCAGTGCCGGTCATCTGCTCCCCGGCTGCCTCGGCTCGCACCTCCGCGCCACCGGACGCGGCTCCGAAGTCTATGTGACGATCGACCTCGCCGCTGGCCCGGACTTCGATCCGTGCGACCCCGCGCAACTCGCCGCGATGGAAAGCGAAGGGCGCCTCCTCGCCACGCAGCTTGCCGCTTTCCTCCGCGCACATCATCCCGCTTTTCAGCAGAGCGAACTCGCCGCGTTTCCCGCGCGTGTCGGGATTCGCGAAAGTCGTCGTATTCGCGGACGCGCGATCGTCACGAGCGAAGACGTGCTGCGCGGCACGGAGCATCCCGATGTCGTCGCGTTCGGAACGTGGCCGATCGAACTCCGCGAGCGCGCCACCGGCCCGCGCTGGCGTTTCCCCGAGGCCAATCGCCCGACGCAAATCCCGCTCGATGCCCTCCGCGCCGCGCAAGCGGAAAACGTGTGGACCGCTGGCCGCTGCCTTTCCTGCGATCACGAAGCGCAAGCCGCACTGCGCGTGATCGGCACCTGTCTCGCGACCGGCCAGGCCGCAGGCGCGGCGGCGGCGCTTCAGGCCAGTGGAAACGCGGAGCCAACCGCCGCGGACGTGCGCGCAGCCATTGATTTTCCGAAGACGACTCATGCCGCCGAATGTCGCTGACCTGATCGCCGCGCGCGCCGCCGCGCTCCCCGAACATCCCGCGCTTATGCAGCGCGGCGCGAGCTGGAGCTACGGTGAATTGCTCACGCGTGCCGACTCCATCGCCGCGCGCCTGCGCGAAATCATCGGCGAGATCGAAGCGCCACGCGTCGGACTTTTCTGCCCGAACGGCGCGGACTATGTGGCGCTCGCGCTCGGCATCCTGCGGGCGGGCGCGTGCCTCGTCCCGATCGCCTCGGAGTTGGCGCTGCCGGAACGCGCCGCGCAAATCGCGCTCACCGCGCCGCACCTCATCCTCGCCGCCGGGCCGCATCCGTGGCTGCCGGGCGCAGGAGTCGCGGAGGAAAGTGCGGGCGTGCGCTGGCAGTGGATGCGCGGGACGGCGACCGCGCAGTTTCCCGAAGATCGTTTCGCCGCACTCGCTCCGGCGTTCGTGCGTTTTTCCTCCGGCACCACGGGCACGAGCAAGGGCGTGGTCCTCGGCCACGAAACGCTGCTCGCCCGCATCCGCTCCGCGAATCGCCGCCTCCGCATCACTGCGGCGGATCGCGTGCTGTGGACGCTCCCGATGGCGCATCATTTCGCCGTCTCGATCGTCCTGTATTTGGCGGAAGGCGCGACGACCGTGCTCGAAGATTCGCACCTCGCCGCCGACGTGCTCACGACCGCGCGCGCGTGCGGCGCGACCGTCATCTACGGCTCGCCCTTTCACCACGCGCTGCTCGCCGCCGAGGATTCCGGGCGCGACTGGCCGACGCTGCGCCTCGCCGTTTCCACCGCCGCCCGCCTCAGCGCAGAAACGGCCACCGCCTTTTACGACCGCTACGGCGTGCCGCTCGCGC
>JANLQB010000474.1:0-3630 GCA_031367565.1 Verrucomicrobiota bacterium | reverse complement strand
CCCTCACTGCCGCCGCCGCTTACTGCCAGCAGCGCCGCGCCTTTCTCATCATCGACCCCCCGGAAACCCTCCACACCCCCGCCGAGATCGAAGCCCTCATCCAGTCCGCCACCCTCCCAGCCTCCCCCAACGCCGCCCTCTATTACCCTTGGATCACCGTCAGCGACCCTCTCAACAACGGCCACCCGCGACCCATCCCACCCAGTGGCACCATCGCCGGCATCATCGCCCGCACCGATGCCTACCGTGGCGTCTGGAAAAGTCCAGCCGGACCCGATGCCATCCTCATCGGCGTGAAATCCCTAGACACCCTCCTCACCGACGACCAAAGCGCCACCCTCAACACACTAGCCATCAATACCCTCCGCACCTTCCGCACCTTCGGCCTGGTCGCCTGGGGAGCCCGCACCCTCGCCGGTAGCGACGCCCTAGCCTCCGAGTGGAAATACATCGCCATCCGCCGCCTCGCCCTCTTCATCGAGAGCAGCATCCAGCGCGGCACCCAGTGGGCCGTCTTCGAGCCAAACGCCGAACCCCTCTGGAGCCGCCTCCGTCAGCGAGTCACCGACTTCCTCCAGACCCTCTTTCAAAACGGAGCCCTCACTGGCACCACCCCGCGCGATGCCTTCTTCGTCAAATGTGGAGCCGACACCATCTCCGCCAGCGATCTCGAAAGCGGCATCATCAACATCGAGATAGGCATCGCCCCCCTCCGCCCCGCAGAGTTCACCGTTCTCAGACTTCGCCTTTTCACCGTGTAAAGGCCACCAGGTCATTGCACGAGCATGCGCAAGGGGCGGGTGCTTTTTGGCAAGCAACGCCGGGCTGCATACCCGCGATCGGAACAGCGTCTGCCATCAATCCCGATCTGCTTATGCCTTACCTATTCGCTCTCCTTGGCTTCGGCATCGGTGCCACCTTCATCGCCATCGTCTCGCATCACCTTTCGCGCGCCGTCTGATCCTGTCTGCCGTGTCGTCAGTGATACGATACGGCGGTCACACAGTTTTGTGGCTCGCACGCTCGTCGCGCGGGTTGCACTTGGTAAATCCCCCGCGTCCGATTAACATCGGCGGGATGAAGGAACGTCCACTCACCCATTTCGCGCTACTCTCCGTCGCCGCGGCGGTGGTGACGTTCCTGCTAAAGCTCATGGCATGGCGGCTCACCGGCTCGATCGGCCTGCTTTCGGACGCGCTGGAATCGGTGGCAAATCTCGCGGCGGCCTTCATCGCGCTGGCCTCACTCGCCGTCGCGGTGAAGCCCGAGGATGAAGAGCACGCCTTTGGCCACTCCAAGGCGGAATACTTTGCCGCAGGCACCGAAGGCGCACTCATCCTCCTCGCGGCTGCGGCGATCGGCTGGACTGCGATCGATCGTTTCTTTTCCCCGCAAGCCATCACCGAACCGGCGGCTGGCCTCGCCGTGTCGGTTGGCGCTTCGTTGATTAACCTCGCGGTCGCGCGGGTGCTCATGAAAGTCGGGGTGAAACGCCGCTCCATCGCGCTCGAGGCCGATGCGAGGCATCTCATGACCGACGTCTGGACCTCCGTCGTGGTGGTGCTCGCCGTGGCGCTCGTCGCCATCACCGGTTGGTCGTGGCTCGATCCGCTGCTCGGTCTCCTGCTCGCGTTTCACATCATCGCCACCGGCGTGAAACTCATCCGCGAATCGTTGCTTGGCCTCATGGATTCCGGCCTTCCGACTGCCGAGTTGGATTCCATCCGGGGTGCCCTCGCGAAGTTTTCCGCCGAAGGCGTGCAATACCACGCGCTCAGGACGCGACGCGCAGGCGCGCTGAAATTCATGTCGGTTCACCTCCTCATGCCCGGCGCATGGACGATCTCCCGCGGGCACGATCTCGCCGAGCAGCTCGAGAACGATCTACGCAAGATCATCCCCGGTCTGATCGTCTTCACCCACATGGAGCCGGAGGAAGATCCCGTCTCTTGGGAAGACGTGGCGCTCGAGAGAAAAGAGCAGGAAAGTAAGGCATCGATCGTCGTCAGCGAGACGGACAGCCGTTGAACTGGGGAACTGCAGAACCCGATTTCTGCCAGCCATTTTGGGCGCGAAAGTTTTCCAAAAAAACCTGCGCTCATAACGTAGCGGTAACAATCGTGCGCCAAGTTCTCGAAAAGAATTTCGGTTGTCTTAATTGGAGCGACCGATAATTTTCCAAACACAAAACCAAATCATGAAAAAAACCTCCCATCGCCTCGCCTCACCCGGAGGCTTCACCCTCATCGAATTGCTGACCGTCATCGCGATCATCGCGATCCTCATGGGCCTCCTTTTCCCCGCCGTCGCCTCCGTGAAGGAAGCTGCGAAAAAGGCGCAAGCCAAGAATGACTGCACCGGAATCGTCGCCGCCGTGAAGCAATACAATTCTGAATACGGCAAATACCCGCCCATCGTTATTGCGAGCGGTGGAAGCAGCAAGGAAGACGATGACAAAGACATCATCATCGGCGACCCGGTCGTGACGAAGGCCAAGGGAGTCAACAGCCTGCTTTTCAACACGCTGCGCGCGATTGATCGGGCACCCAACAAAACTCACTCGCTCAATCCCCGCAAAGTTATCTTTTTTGAAGGAAAGGCCGCGTCCGATGCCGCATCGCCACGTGGAGGTTTCCTGGAAAAAGGCGGAGAGGCCACCAACCTTGGTTGCTACTTCGATCCTTGGGGAAAACAATACAACATCATCATCGACTCAAACTACGATAACGTGATTGATGTTGATCAGATTTACGATGACAGCGATTGGAAAAGCGATGGGCGTCCACGGGTCGGAGTCGGAGCATTTGCACTCGGAAAAGACAACCTGATCGGCGAGAAAAAACAGGGTTTGGAAAACAAATTTCGCGATGGACAAAAAGTGTCCGACGACGTTATTTCCTGGCAGTAGGAAGAAACACTTCGCGGGTGTAGTTCAATGGTAGAACGGCAGCTTCCCAAGCTGCATACGGGGGTTCGATTCCCCTCACCCGCTCCCTTGTTGATTATGAGTGAATTATACGGAAAGCGTGGCGAGGAAGTAGCAATGTCAGAATAAAAGTCAGAACACATCCACCGATTTCCGGGCATGTTCGAGGATGTCCGTCGATGTCTTTTCTAACCGTTGACGCTCGCGGCATGATCGCAGTCTCCGACGCCGTTGCGAAGATGCAGACTCTTTCGGAGGAAAGGGCTGCGCGCGTCGTTTCTCTGATTGAAGACCTTGCGGAATTGGAAGCGCGCGAGAATGCGGAAGACCTCACCGCCGCGCGCGAAGCTCTGGCAGACGGCGAAGCGCCCGTGCCTTGGGAGGAAGCGAAAGCGAGGCTGGATGCCCTACACGGTATCCATTAAGCCCAAGGCGGAAAAGTATCTCGCGGGCCTTCGGGATGCGCGCCTTTACTGATGAGACGCTTGCATAGACTACAAAGCACTCGGTTCAAGACGGTGCCGGAGGCACCACGGAAATTAGCCGGTGGTGAAGCGAGTCCTCGAGCGGGAACCACCGGATACTTGGAGGAAAGCGAACCCGCCCCGGCAGGGGCGATGGAATTGCCCGGTGCGCGCGTGGCTCCATCGTCCCTCCGGGACGGGTTCGCGTTTTATGCGGGGTTCCGGTGGTTCCCGCTCGCG
>JANLQB010000473.1:0-2049 GCA_031367565.1 Verrucomicrobiota bacterium | reverse complement strand
AATCGGGCGCCGGTCGTTTCGGAACATTCGTTTTGCGCGCCCGAAAGACGTAAGTGAGCAGCAGGCGATTGGGGCGGCATTGCAGTTGTTGGACACGCACATCACCGCGACGCACGCAGCGATTGCGACGGCGGAGCGGCTCCAGGAGGGCTTGATGCGAGAACTGTTCGCAGGGCGCATCCGGCCTGACGGCTCGGCGCGCGATGCGAACGAGTTTGCCGACGACGGACGCGGCCCACTCCCTCAAACATGGACGTGGGCGCGAGTGAAAGAGTTTGGCGAAGTCACCACCGGCAAGACTCCGCCAACGGAAACTGCCGCACACTTCTTCGGCGACATTCCGTTCATCACGCCTGGTGACATGGGCCGCGCGAAGTGGATTCAAACCACCGAGCGCACCGTCGCAGCATCCGGGGCGAAAATCGCCGGCGAGCTCCCCGCAAAGGCGGTGTGCGTCGTCTGCATCGGCGCGACCATCGGCAAAATCGGTCTGACGACGCGACCATCGACGACGAATCAGCAAATCAACAGCGTGCTCTGCTCAGACCGCCACTCACCCGAGTATCTCTATTACGTGCTCCTCCATCGTGCGCGGCACATCCTTGCCATCGCCGGAGTGAACGCTACGCCGCAACTCAACAAGACGGAGTTCAGCAAATACCGTCTGCCAATGCCAGCCGACCGCGATGAGGAAGAAGCAATCGCCGCACGTCTCTCCGCGATAGACGATATCATCGAAGCCAAGCGCGCGAAAATCGCCGCGCTGCAGCGGCTGAAGAAGTCGCTGATGCAAAACCTGCTGACCGGCCGGATGCGACTCTCGGCGGAGACGATTGCCGCGCTGAACGCGCCCGCCATACTGCCCGCCGCGCCATGAAGCCGAAACCGAAACGCACGCTTTCCAAAGTGAAGAAGAGACTCGTAACCGCCGCAAAGCCCGTCGCCGTCACCGCGACCGGCCCCGGCCTGCTGGGTGAAGTGAGGGAAATGATTCTCTCTGTCCGGCAGCAGGTGGCGACGGCAGTGAACGCCGCGCTGACGATGCTCTACTGGCAGGTGGGCACCCGCATCCGGCGGGACATCCTGAAGGAGCAGCGGGCGGAATACGGGGCGGAGATTGTTGCTACGCTGTCGCAACAATTGTCGGCAGAGTTTGGGCCGGGATGGTCGAGATTCAATCTCTCGCGGATGGTGCGATTCGCCGAGATTTTCCCCGACTTGGAGATTGTTGCTACACTGTCGCGACAATTGGGCTGGAGCCACTTCAAGGAGTTCATCCCGCTCAAGGACGACCTCAAACGCGACTTTTACGCCGAGATGTGCCGCATGGAGCGGTGGAGCGTGCGGACGCTGCGGCAGAAGATTGACGGGATGCTCTACGAACGGACGGCGCTCTCGAAGAAGCCGGACAAGCTCATCCGGCAGGAACTCGACGCGCTGCGGGCGGAGGACAAGCTGACGCCGGACCTCGTTTTCCAAGACCCCTACGTGCTCGATTTCCTCGGGCTGAAGGACACGTATTCGGAGAAGGATCTGGAGAACGCGATCCTGCGGGAGATCGAGCGATTCCTGCTCGAACTCGGCGCGGGCTTCGCCTTCGTGGAGCGGCAGAAGCGCATTACGCTCGATGGGGACGACTACTACATGGACCTGCTCTTTTACCACCGGCGGCTGCGGCGGCTGGTAGTCATCGAGCTGAAGCTGGGCGATTTCAAACCGGCGGACACCGGGCAGGTGGAGCTTTACCTGCGCTGGCTGGACCGTCACGAGCGGCAGGAGGGCGAGGAGCGGCCCGTGGCGATCATCCTTTGCGCGGGGAAGAAGGCGGAGACGGTGGAATATCTCGACCTCGGGCGCAGCGGCATCCATGTGGCGGAATACCTCGTGGATCTGCCGCCGCGCGAGCTGCTGCAACGGCGTTTCCACGAGGCCGTCGCGCGTGCGCGTGCCCGGCTGGAAAACCGAAACAAGGAGGAACAATGAGCAGGATTTCCGAGAAACAGGGCGTCGAGGTGCCCATCTACGACTGGCTGGGCAAGCTGGGCTGGA
>JANLQB010000415.1:0-1795 GCA_031367565.1 Verrucomicrobiota bacterium | reverse complement strand
GCAAAGTTTTGATCAAGCCCTCCGCGCCCTCGTCGCAGAAAACAAAATCACGCGCGACGAAGCGATGGCCCACGCCGCCAATCCCGAAACGCTGCGCATGTCCTTCCAAGGCGTCAGCCTGAACGAGTCGAATCGCATCATGGGTTCTCGCCGGTAGCCAAGTCGAGGGAGGCGGAAAGGAGCGGCGCGCTTACGCGTCATCTGGTTTGTCATTTCTCACACGACGCGATACGACACCGGAATGCTTCGCGCCGTCGTCTCGCTCATCCTCCTCGCCAGTTCACTCCACGCGGAATTGGTCTGGGAAAAGGCCATCCAAAATTTTCATCGCCTCCCGAGCGACGGACATCTCGAAACAAAATTCGCCTTTCGCAACGGCGGTGCGACGCCCGTGACCGTCCGCAAAGTGCGCACCTCGTGCGGCTGCACGTCCGCGAAACTCGGGAAGGACACCTACGCGCCCGGCGAGAGCGGCGAGATTTCCGTGCGCTTCACCTTTGGCGACCGCAAAGGCCCGAATCGCAAAATCATCACCGTCATCACCGACGACCAACCCGAGCCGACTGAGCTAAGTCTGCAAGTGTGGATCGACGAGCCGATGACCATCGCGCCCGATTTCCCCGCCGCCCAGCCCCGCAGTTACACCATCTACGCGCGCATCAAATGATCGCCCGCGCCCTGCGCCAGCTCGCTCTCTTGCTGGCCCTCGCGCTCCCGGCCGCGATCGTCTCCGGCGCGATCCAGCTCAAGTGGCAAGCGGCTCTGGCGCTCGGGGAAAACGAAGTGACGCTCGAAACCGCACGGTCGTGGCGTGACAAAATCGTGTGGGTCGATGCCCGGCCACGCGCGAAGTTTGAACGCGAGCACATCCCCGGCGCGGTCCTCTTGAATGAGGACGAATGGGTCCGCCTCGTCGGCCCGTTTCTCGATGAGTGGGAGCCGGGGAAAAACATCGTCGTGTATTGCGATGGCGGGGGCTGCGACGCCAGCCATGCCGTCGCGAAACGCATCAAGGAAGAACTGCAAGTCGAGAGCCCGGTCTGGGTGCTGCACGACGGATGGGACGCATGGCTCCCGCAAAAATAACCCTGCTCGTCCTGCTCGTCTTGCGCCTCGCGCTTGGCGGCGTCTTCATCTACGCGGGCGCATCGAAGATCGTCGATGCGCAAGCTTTCGCCAAAGCCGTGCATCATTTCCAACTCACGCCCTGGACCGTCTCCGTCGTCGTAGCCGTCTATCTCCCGTGGCTCGAAATCCTCGCCGGCCTCGCGCTCTTCGTGCGACGGCTCGCCCTTGGCGCCTCACTCGCGCTCGTGGTCATGAGCGCCGTTTTCCTCATCGCGCTGAGCACCGCATGGGCGCGCGGGCTCGACATCTCGTGCGGCTGCTTTGGCAAAGAAGAGCACAAAATCCAAACGCATTTCCCCCAATTTTTCCTCCGCGACGCCGCTCTCCTCGCCGCCGCCATCACGCTTTTCATCGCCGAAATCCGCAAACCAAAATGAACCTGCCCGCGAAAAAACCGCGTGATTTCATCGTTCCGCCGAGCCCCATTCCGCCGCCGGGCGGCATCACACTTTGCGACCGTCTTGGCGGACGCACAGGTATTTCGCGGCTCGTGAAATGGTTCTACGCCCGCGCGCGTTTCGATGACGAACTCGAAGAAATCTTCCGCGCCCACGTCCCGGTCTGGAGCACGCATCTCGAAGTCCTCACCGACTTCTGGGTCCGCATGACGGGCGGCACTTCCACCTACTCTGGCAGCCTCGCCGGCGCGCACCGCCCGCTCGCGCTC
>JANLQB010000350.1:0-2436 GCA_031367565.1 Verrucomicrobiota bacterium | reverse complement strand
GCCGGAAGTGCGCATGGTTTACATGTCCGAGACGGCGGCGATCGCGCTAGGGCAGAGCTTTGGGATTTGGAATCGCAGCATTCACGCGAAGCTCATTCGCGAATTGAAGAAGGCGGGAGCGAAGGCGGTCTTCTTTGACTTGGTGCTGATCGAGCCGGGCGAAACGATCGGGCTCGATCCAAAAATCGACGAGAGCCTGCATACGGCGATCCGGGATCACGGGCAGGTCTATTTTGGAGCGATGTTTGATCCGCGCTCGCGAACGATCGGAGGGATGAGCGTGTCGCTGCAAACGGTGGTGCCGCCTTACGATGCGCTGCTGGATGCGGTTGGCGATCACTGGGGACTGCTCGCGTTTAACCCGATCGACTCCGACTACGGCGTGCGCCGCTACTATGGCGGGACGATGTATGTGCCGTCGGCCACCTGGGTGCTGGCGAATGGGATGGGCGCGGGGCTTGGCGACGATCTGGAAGAGCGTGAGCGCGAGCGCTGGCTCAATTATTACGGGCCGCCGGAGAGCGTGAGCCCGGATGGGTTGGGCCGCGAGTTCACGTTTGATTCGCTGGATTACGACACGGTCCTCCAGCGCCCGGAAGAAGTGCCCGAAAGATTTTTCCGCGACAAAATTGTCTTCGTCGGACTGCGTAATCAGCTCGGCACCGTGAACGTCGGGAAGGACGAGTTTCGTCATCCGCTCAGCCGCTGGACCGGACGCTACAGTACGGGAATCGAAGTCCACGCCACGGCATTCCTGAACCTGCTCAAGCACGAGTGGCTCACACGTTTCGACCGGCGATTGGAACTCGCGTTGATGCTCGTTTTTGGCGGGTTGCTGGCCGTGATCAGCACGCGGTCCGTGCCGTGGGTGGCCTTCCTTGTATCGGTGACGGCGGTCGTGCTTGTCGTGTGTCTTGGGTTCTGGAGTCAGTTAGAATCACTCGTTTGGTTCAATTGGTCGCTGCCGGTCATCGTGCAGATACCGATGGCTCTCGTCTGGGGAATTGGGACGCGTTACACCGTGGTCGAACGCCGCCGGGCGCGGTTTCGCTTTTTGCTGGGCACTTATCTTTCCGAAGACGTGGCGGCGGCGATGGTGGACCACGGGTTTCAGGCGATGCCGAGTAAGAAGTGTGTGGTGACGACGATGTTCACGGACATCGAAGGCTTTACTTCGCTGTCGCAGAAGCTGCCGCCCGAGGATGTGGCCCGGGTGCTTTCCGCGTATTTCCAGCGGACGAATCCGCACATTCATAAAAACGCGGGAGCCATCCTGCGCTACGTCGGCGATGCCATCGTGGCAGTGTGGAATGCGCCGCGCGAATGTGCCGATCACGCGGAGCGGGCGTGTGCGGCGGCGCATGAGATCGCGCTGTTGAATGCGCAACCGCTGCTCGTCGATGGCGAACCTTTCCTCGTGGATGGCGTGCCGCTGAAGCTGCGGACTCGCGTGGGCGTGCATACGGGCAATGTCATCGCGTGCAATGTCGGCTCCGAAGACCGGTTCGATTTCACGGTGCTCGGAGACGACGTGAATCTCGCGGCGCGGCTGGAGGGTTTGAACAAATACTTCCACACGACGGCGCTGACGACGCGCAGCTCGGTGCGGCTTTTGCGGGATGCGAGCGCGGTGCGGTGTCTGGGGACGATCGTGGTGAAGGGGCGGACGAAAGGGGTGCGCGTGTTTGAGCTACTGGATGAGCCGATCGATGCGGAGTGGCAGCGGCGTTTTACGCGGGCCGTGGTGCTTTTCGCAAAAGGTGATGCCGGGGCGGCGGGCGCGGAGTTTCTGGCACTGCAGGAGACGCGTCCGCAGGATGGGACGTGCGCTTTTTATCTGGAGCGGATTGCGTCCGGCAAAGTCGCGTGGCCGCTGCTGATGGAGGACAAGTAGGCGGGCGTGCGAATGACTTTCAATTGGCTGAATCCTTTTGCGGGCGTATGGAAACGTCGCGATTCGTATCCTATGACTCTCTCCTTCTCCCGTGCGCGCAAAGTGATGCCGCTCCTTGTCGTTCTCCTTCTCGCCCAATCGCTCATCGCCGGGCAATTGATTACCAGCCGTTCCGATGGCTCGGCGTTGAATGGCGCGAGCAGCGAGCCTTCGATCAGTGGCGATGGGCGATTCGTCGTCTTCTCCACATTCGCGACGCTGAACTCCTCGGACGCGAACGGGAAGAGCGATGTGTTTCTCAAGGACCGGCAGACGGGAACGCTACGGCGGATTTCCAATGAGCTCGGTGGGGATCAGCCGATGATCAGCGCGAATGGGCGCTACGTGATTTTTCGCGCGCTCGATACGTTCCCGAAAATTCGCCTCGTCGATCTGGAGAGCAACGAGCCGGCGCGGACGGTGTCATATCCGTTTAACAACAATTCGTTTCGCTATGCGGACTCGGGGACGATTTCGCCGGATGGCGGGTTCGTGGCGTTTTC
>JANLQB010000339.1:0-3426 GCA_031367565.1 Verrucomicrobiota bacterium | reverse complement strand
GCGCGAAGTCGATCTCATCGAAGAAATCGCGCGCGTGATTGGAATCGACTCCATTCCCGGTCGCACGCAGGCGCGCTTTGCTCCCGCGAGTGCGACGGATCGCGCTTACGATCGGGCGATGGTGTTGCGGCGGGCGTTTGTCGCGCAGGGTTTGCATGAGGCGCGCAGTTTGACGCTCGTTCCGGCGGAGCCGCGCGGGGCGGCGTTCACGCAGACGGCGGAGGGCTCGATGCAACGGGTGAAAAATCCGATGATCGCCGATCAGGTCGTGCTGCGTCCGAATCTCATGCACGGTTTGTTGAGTGCGGTTGCGACCAATGTGCGCGCGGGCGCAAAGAGTATCGGGCTGTTTGAAATCGGGCGCACGTTCTCGATGATCCAGCCCGAGGAATTTCCGCATGCCGCGTTCGTTTTGAGCGGGCCGGTGAGCGAGCGTTCCTGGCGCGCGAGTGAGGGACGCGATGCGGATCTTTTCGATTTGAAAGGCGTCGTGACGGCGGTGCTTGGAGACGGCGCAACTTTTGAGCCGAAAGAAAATCCGGCGCTCGCGCTTTCGATCAGCATCAATATCGACGGCCAGTCCGTCGGTGTTGCCGGTCAGCTCTGGCCTGCGGATGCGCGGGCGCTCGATGCCACCGCGCCGGTCCTTTTCGCCGAATTCGATCTTGCCGCGTTCGCGAAAGCTCAAGGCACTGCCCTTGCGAAAAAGTATCGCGAAATCCCGCGCTTCCCCGCGACTGCGCGCGACATCGCGATGCTCGCGCCGATCGCGCTTCCGCATGAAAGTGTGGTGGCCACGCTCGCTAAAGCGAATGAGCCGCTGCTTGCGGGCGTGGAGCTGTTCGATGTCTTCACCGACCCGACCGGCGTGAAAGTGCCTGCGGACAAAAAGTCCGTCGCGTATTCGCTGACTTACCGCTCCGCGGATCGCACGCTCACTGCGGACGAAGTGAACGCGGCGCACGCGAAATTGAAGGAGCGGTTGAAGGGCGAACTCGGCGTGGCGTTGCGGGAGTGATTTCCGGCGAGCGTCGACGAAAGCGTCCCGCCTTCGTAAACTTTTCGCAGCGCCCGAATTCACGGAAACGCCGAAACCGACACTCGGGACGAGCGTGTTCTGGCGGGGGTTAAATAGCGGCTGTTTTTTGGCGGAAATACGGCGTTTTGAATCGGGGGAAACCCGTCAGCGGTTTGTCCAGACTTTTCCTCAAGGCCCGGCAGAAGCCTCGCCGCCCCATCCCGCCGATGCGTTCCCGTTTTCGCGGATGCGAAATCTCGGATTCATGAGTTGACGGAACCGGGTCGGGCCCGGAAACTCCACTCATCCGCTCCTTGCGAGTGTTGCTCTTTCCAAGATTTTCGCGGGAATTTTTCCCGCAAACCAATTTGCCCTTCTGTGTTCGACCAAAGGATGGAAATCCCGATCCGGTATTTAACATGACACTTAGGAGGCCGGGGTGGGCGGTATTAGATCATGCCTTCGTTGGAAGATCGAAGCTCGTCCCAGGTCGCCGCCCGTTAACCTTTGGGGGAACGTGGAGCCCCATCTGGACGGCATATGCGGGGCAAAATATTTGGCGCTTCGGAAAGGCGGCTGCTGTGCCGCTCCGAGGCGCCTCTTTTTTTGGACCGGGGCGGAGCCTGTTCCGATGTTCAAAGTTCAGCTCGCCGCAGGCGCTTCGGTAGTCCGAACGCGCTCCCCGAATGCCAAGGCCGCTGCGAGGGGCTGAGCATCGAACGCAGAAATATCCCGCTGCGAACAGCGGCGTGTTAGATCGAGAACGCTTCTTCGATCAGCGCTTTTTGCTCCAGCTTGTGCAGGCCGAGGTTGCCGACAGCGGGGCTCGCGCTTTCGCCGCGACCGGCGTAGCGGACGGCGTGATTTGGGAACATCTCGCGCAGTTGCCACGCGAGGTAGCCCCATGCGCCCATGTTCTGCGATTCTTCCTGGCACCAGACGATTTTCGTGGAATTGGCGAAGCTGGCGAGGTGGGCTTTGAGTGCGTCTTTGTGCAGCGGGTAGAGCTGCTCCAGGCGCAGGATCGCGGTGGTGGCGAGCTGGTTGTCGTCGCGGAATTTCACGATGTCGTAATAGACTTTGCCGCTGCAAAGGATCACGCGTTTCACCTGCTCGGGTTTGCTCGTGAACGGCGCAGGGAGGATTTCGTGAAACTGTCCGTCGGTGAAATCTGCGAGGTGTGAGACGGCGGCCTCGGCGCGCAGGAGCGACTTCGGCGTCATGATGACGAGCGGCTTTTTGAATGGTCGCTTTATTTGCCGGCGCAGCGCGTGGAAATACTGTGCGGGCGTGGTGAGATTGCAGACTTGAATGTTGTTCTCCGCGCCGAGTTGCAGGAAGCGCTCAAGCCGCGCGCTGGAATGCTCGGGGCCTTGCCCCTCGTAGCCGTGTGGAAGCAGGAGCACGATGCCGCTGGGGCGCTGCCACTTCGATTCCGCGCTGCTGATGAACTGGTCGATGATGACCTGCGCGCCGTTTGCGAAGTCGCCGAACTGCGCCTCCCACATGCAGAGCATGTCGGGGAAATTGAGCGAGTAACCGTAGTCGAAACCGAGCACGCCGAACTCGCTGAGGAGCGAGTTGTAAATGCACAGCTTGGCCTGGTCGGGCGAGACGTGCTTGAGCGAGCACCAGCGCTCGCGCGTTTTCTGGTCGTAGAGATAGCTGTTGCGCTGGCTGAAGGTGCCGCGCCGGCAATCCTGTCCGCTGAGTCGGACCGGCGTGCCTTCCGCGAGCAGCGAGCCGATCGCGAGCGCTTCGCCGTAAGACCAGTCGAAAGGTCCGGCGTTTGCCCAGACCTTGGCGCGCTTATCGAGGAGAAAACTCTTCAGTTTCGACTGCACCTGAAAGCCCTCGGGCAAGCCCACGAGCGCATTCGCGACGAGTTGTAAGGTCTCGCGCGAGACTTTGGTTTCGACGGGGTCGAATGAAAATTTCGGCTGAAAAACTGCGCTCGATTCCGAGAAAGAATTGATCGTCTTGTCGAGTTCGGCTTTCTGCACCGATTCGAGCGAATTCGCGTGGCGCGTGGACATCTCGGCTTCGAGCGCGTCCACGTCCGCCTGCGAGATCGCCCCTTTCGCGACCATCTCGCGGCGCAGGATGTGGCTGACCTTCGGATGTGAATCGATCTCCGCATACATCGTGGGCTGCGTGGAGACTGGATCGTCGGCTTCGTTGTGGCCGTAGCGACGGTAGCAATACATGTCGATGACGACATCGCGCTTAAAGGTCTGGCGAAACTCGAGTGCGAGTTCGGCGACGAAGCGGCAGGCGAGGGGATCGTCGCCATTCACATGAAAAACGGGTGCCTCGATCATCTTCGCCACGTCCGTGCAATACATCGTCGAGCGCGCATCGGCGGGGAGCGTGGTGAAACCGATCTGGTTGTTCACGACGACATGGAC
>JANLQB010000330.1:0-6277 GCA_031367565.1 Verrucomicrobiota bacterium | reverse complement strand
ACGGGCACCTCCTCGCGTTCCCACGCGCGCTGCGCTTGCCGGAGGGCTTCGCCCATAAAGTGGGCGTCGCTGTGAAGGTCGATGATTTCATCCATGTGGTCGTGATCGGAAAATATGGTTGCGCGGGCGGGGAATTAAGCTACTTCTCCCGTCCCTTTCCACCACCAACCACTTTCGCCACATGAATATCATCGACAAAATTGAGCAGGAACAAATGAAGAAGGACGTTGTGAAATTCAACGTCGGCGACAGCGTCCGTGTTCACACTCGCGTCGTGGAAGGCGAAAAAGAGCGCATCCAGATTTTTACCGGCATCGTCATCGCGCGGAAGGGTACGCAGTTGAACCAGACGCTCACGGTGCGTCGCATCAGCTACGGCGAGGGTGTCGAGCGCGTGTTTCCTATTCACTCGCCGCGCATCGCGAAGATCGAGGTGGAAACGCAGGGCACTGCCCGCCGCGCGAAGTTGAACTATCTCCGCAATCGCAAAGGCAAACAGGCCATGGCGGTGCGCGAGAAGGCGCAGGCGGCGTCCTAGTTTTCGGAGAAAACTCACGCCGTTTCCGGCGATGAAATGCAGCTTTGACCACGAGCGCGCTCTGTATGCGCTCGGGCATTCATGGGTCGCTGGGATCGACGAAGCGGGTCGCGGTCCTTTGGCCGGACCGGTGGTCGCCGCAGCGGTGATCTTGCCGCGCGATTTTTCGCACGAGTTGCTCACGGATTCGAAGAAACTTTCCGCGCGTTCCCGCGATCGCGTTCATGCCGAAATCATGGCCAACCGGGAGATTCGCTTTGGGGTCGCGATCGTCGGTGCGGATGAAATCGACCGTTTGAACATCTTGCGCGCGACGCATGAAGCGATGCGCCGCGCCGCCGCCGCTCTGGCCGTCGCGCCGGATCATGTGCTCATCGACGGGCTTCCGGTTCGCCCTTTTCCGATCGCCCAGACTGCGCTCGTCGGCGGAGATGGACTCAGTTTTAGTATCGCTGCCGCGAGCGTGATCGCTAAGGTGACGCGCGATCGGTTGATGATCGAACATGACGCGAAGTTTCCCCAATACGCATTTGCCCGGCACAAAGGATACGGCACGGCGCTTCATCTCGAACTCCTGAGAAAGCATGGGCCTTGTGAAATCCATCGCCGCAGTTTTCTCCCGGTGCGCGAGGCGCTTCTCCCGCTCGACTGAACGGGAAGAAAATCTCAGCCATCAGCTCGGACGGCGCGGTGAAAAGCTGGCGGCGAAATTTCTGCGGCGCAGTGGATTCAAAGTGCTCTACCGGAATTTTCGCGCACCGCGCGGTGGCGAAATCGATATCGTGTGCCGCGATGGAGATGAACTCGTTTTTGTGGAAGTGAAAACGCGAAGCTCCCGCGATTACGGCTCGCCCGCATCGGCAGTGAATCGCGAAAAGCAGGCACTCATCGCTCGCGGCGCACTCGCATGGCTGCGATTGCTGGATAATCCCGATCTGATCTTCCGCTTCGACATCGTGGAAGTGGTCATCGACGACTCCGGCAAGTCCTTCAATCTCATCCGCGCCGCGTTCCAACTCCCCGAGCCCCACCGCTACTGAGCCCGCCTCGAAACGCGCAGACGCCGCATCATTTTCGTCGCCGATTCAACGGCACGCGATCCTTGACCACGCGGATGCCGCCGTCCTCGGAGGCGAGCGCGAATTCGAGGCGGCCGTTTATCATGTGCTCGATCATGGGGACCGGCGGGAGGCAATCTTTCAGGACGATTCGGACCGGCGGCGTTTTCTGGAAACGCTCGGCGAGGCTTTTGGACGGACAGGATGGCTCGTCCATGCGTTCCTGCTGATGATCAATACGCAGGAGCCGAACCTCGTCGCGAATTGAATGCTAGTTCGTATTGCGATACTGCGGAGTTTTCCGCCACTTTCTGCCATGCAAAACTATCGCCAGCCATGATCACCCCCATCACTGTTTCGTTATCTCCAACCACACTCAAATGATCCGCGTCGGACTGATCGGGCTGGGTGGGATTGGGCGGATTCACTTTGACTGCTGGCGGAAATGTCCCGATGCAAAACTGGTCGCGATCAGCGCGCGCGATGCGAAGAAGCTCTCGGGTGATTGGCGCGGGCAGGATTTTAATCTCGGTGAACAAGCCGCGCAGCACGTCGATCTCAGCGACCTCGCGAAGTATGCGCGGTTCGAGGATTTGATCGCCGACTCGAATGTGGACGCGGTGGACATCTGCCTGCCGACGCCGCTGCACGCGCCCGTCGTCCTCGCCGCGCTGCGCGCTGGCAAGCATGTGCTTTGCGAGAAGCCGATGTCGCTTTCCCTCGCTGATTGCACCGCGATGGAACGCGCCGCGACGGAAGCGAAGAGGCATCTCATGGTCGCGCATTGCCTGCGCTACTGGCCGCATTACATGAAGGCGAAGGAGATTCTGGACAGCGGCGAATATGGGCGCGCGGTGTATGCGAATTTCCATCGCGTGAGCGGCGCGCCGGTGTGGAGCGGCAGTGGCTGGTTTATGCGCCCGGAGGAAAGCGGCGGCGTGCTGGATATGCACATCCACGACATCGACGCGGCGCTGTGGTGGTTCGGACAGCCCGCGAAAATTGACGCGACGGGCTACGTCCACGATGGCCTGCCGCTCACCGTCGATGCCCACTGGCACTACGATCGCGGCCCGCTCGTGCATCTGCATTCCGCTTGGGATCTCAATGGCGGCGCTTTCCGCCACGCCTTCAAACTCGTGCTCGAAAAGGCCACGCTCTCCCACGACCTCGCGATCGAAAACGGTGGACTCCAACTCATCGCCGAAGGCAAAACCACGACGATCCCGCTCCCGGAGCCCGCCGTGCATCAAGCCGAGATCAACGATTTCGCCGCACGCATCAGAGCTGACGAACCCGCTCCGCGCATCGCGCCCGCCGAAAGTCGCGCCGCCGTCGAAATCGGACTGGAAGAATTGCGGCAAATCACCGGCGCGAAATAGAGCCACGCAGCCGCAAATACGATTTTCACAGTCAGGTAGCTGGGATCAGCACGATCCGGCGCCTTTGATCCATCAGGATTCCAAGCGCACGTGCCCGCGCGATTTGGATTCCGCATTTCACAAAATCTCCCTTCACTCTCGCGCATGGATTTCAACTCCCGTCGTCTCGTCATCCTCGCGCTCCTCGCCATTTCCATCGGGCTCCTCGTCCCTGGCCTGCTGCAACCCGTGATCACGATTCGCGGCGTGCTGAAGCCGGAAGGCGTCTCGTTCATCGCGCCGAAGATGCTGGAAAAAGGCCTCGGCGACGAGACGATCGCGACGCTCAAAGGGCTCATGATTCCCGCGATGGTGCAATTCCTCGAAGCCACGGGCGGCGATCTGAAAAAAATGATGATCGACAAGCTCTCTCCGCAGATCGTCTCGGCGCTGCAAAAGAATGTGGAGGACATCGAAGTCTATGCGCAAACGCGCAGCATCGTGAGCACGGTGCAGCATCTCTACGAAGTGAAAAGCCCGATGCCCGCCACGCTCATCCTGCTCTTCAGCGTCGTCGTTCCTTTTGCCAAAGGCGCGATGATCCTCTGGTCGGTTTTCATCCGCGATGAAGCGCGCCGCCGCCGCGCGCTCGACTTCGTGGAGATCATCGGCAAGTGGTCGATGGCCGACGTTTTCGTCGTCGCGCTCTTCATTGCCTATCTCGCCGCACAGGCCAGCCAGACGCCGCCCGGCGATCCCAATTTTCCACCGCCGATGGTCGCCTTCACCGCCGATTTCGGCGCGGGCTTTTACTGGTTCACGGCCTACTGCATCTTCTCGCTCGCCGCGCAGCAATTCACCACGCGCTGGTTTGCGCGCGGCGCGGCGGCTGGGAACTGACCGCTGCTTTTTCGCGCGAGCGGCTTTCGAGTTGCCATCGCGCGCGACTCCGCAGAGCGTGCCCGCCTCGTGAAAGCACTTTCCATTTTCACCCTCATCGCGTTCAGCGCCGCGCACGCTGAAATCGTCACCCCGCCGCTCGCCTTCACCGATCGCACGCTCGCGAATGGCCTTCGCGTCATCGCGCTGGAAGATCACGCGACGCCGACGGCGGCGATCCAGGTTTGGTACCGAGTCGGGTCGAAAGATGACCCCGCGGGGCGGAGCGGATTTGCGCATTTATTTGAGCACATGATGTTCAAAAGCACGAAGCGCATGCCGAACGAAACGCTCGACCGGCTGACCGAAGATGTGGGCGGGGAAAACAACGCTTTCACTTCCGATGACGTGACGGCGTATCACGAGACGGTGCCCGCGAATCATCTGGAGAGGCTGATCTGGGCGGAAGCGGAGCGGCTTTCCTCGCTGCGCGTGGACACGAAAAATTTCTTCACCGAGCGCGATGTGGTGAAGGAAGAATTTCGCCAGAGCGTGCTCGCGCAGCCTTACGGCGAGTTCGGGGAGTGGATCCCGAAAGTGTCTTTCACCGCCCATCCTTACAAACGCCCGACGATCGGAAGCATCGAGGAACTCGACGCCTCGAACCTCGATGAGGTGAAGAGTTTTCACGATACGTTTTACCGGCCCGACAACGCGGTGCTCGTCGTCGTCGGTGATTTCGAGCCGGCGGATTTGCAGAAGTGGGTCGATGCCTATTTCGGCCCGATCCCAAAGCCAGAAACGCCGATCCCGCGCGTGACGGTGAAGGAACCGCCGCGCACGGGCGAACGAACGCTGCGCGATTCGAGTCCGAAAATTCCACTGCCCGCGCTGGCCGTCACGTATCTCGGGCCGGCGATCATGAGCGAGGAAGCGCCTGCGCTGCACATCCTGCAACAGGCGCTCAGCGGCGGGGAATCTTCCCGGCTGTATCGCGTGCTCGTTTACGAAAAGGAGATGGCGCAAAGCGCGGAATTCACCGCCGATCTGCGGACGGATCTCGGGCTACTCACGTTCCAAATCGTCCTCGCGAGCGGCGTGGATCTCGCAAAGGCGCGCGCCGCTTTGCTGGATGAAGTGAAGAAAATCAGCGACGCCCCGATCTCCAACGCCGAACTTACCACCGCGAAGAATCAGTTTCTAGCGAGCCAGCTCGCGGAACGCGAAACGTGCAATGGCAAGGCCGGCGCGCTGGCGGAAGCGGCGACCATCCGCGGCGATCCCGCGCTCGTAAATAGCGACCTCGCCAAGCTCCAGGCCGTGACGGCGGAGCAGGTCCAGGCGGTCGCGAAAAAGTGGTTCACCGACGACAACCGGCTCGTGCTCGAATACACGCCAGCCAGCGCTGCGCCGAAAGGAAAGGGGAAGAAATGAAACATCTCGCATTGTTTTTCACCATCGCATCTGCGCTCGCGCGGCCAGCCGTCGCAGTCGAAATCGAGGGCCTGCCCAAGCCCGCCGAGCAGCGGCCTGCGAAACTCATCGCGCCTCAGGAAAAAACGCTCGCGAACGGGCTGCGCGTCATCGTCGTCGAGCGGCCCGGCGTGCCGCTGCTGAGTGCGGAACTCATCGTGCGCAGCGGGAGCGAAACTGATCCCGCTAAACGGGCGGGGCTCGCCAAATTCACGGCATCCCTTTTGACGCAAGGCACGGCGAAACGCACCGCGCCGCAGATCGCGAGCGAGGTGGAATCGCTCGGTGCCTCACTCGCAGCCGATGCCGGCTGGGACTCGATCAATCTTTCACTCAAGACGCTCTCGCCGAACGCGGACGCGGCATTTGCGATCCTCGCCGATGTCGCGCGGAATTCGCAATTCGCGCCCACGGAAATCGAACGGGCGCGGCGGCAGGCGCTTGACGATTTGCGGTTGGAAATGGAAACGCCCGGACAAGTCGCGCGTGCGGTCGCCGGGCGCGCTCTGCTCGGCGCTTCGCCCTACGCGCATCCCGCGCAAGGCACGCTCGCTTCGCTGCCGCGCATCAAACGCACGGACATCACCGCGCTCCACGCCCGCGCCTTTGTGCCGGGAAATTCGCTCATCGTGCTGGCGGGAAACGTAACAGCCGCCGAGGGATTTGCGCTCGTGGAAAAAGTATTCGGAGACTGGCCGGCGGCGAAAGCACCCGCCGCGCTGACGGCGAAAGCAGACGCGCAAAAACCGCGCGCCATCCTCGTCGATCTCCCGCACGCCGGGCAGGCCGCCGTCTATGTCGGCGCGCAGAGCTCGGGAAAAAGCGACGCGGCTTTCACGATCGCGGAGGTGACGAATGCGGTGCTCGGCACCGGATATTCTTCGCGGCTCAATCAGGAAATCCGCCTCAAGCGCGGCCTGAGCTACGGCGCGGCGAGCCGGCTCACGAGCAGCCGCGATTTCGGCGTC
>JANLQB010000324.1:0-6510 GCA_031367565.1 Verrucomicrobiota bacterium | reverse complement strand
TGAAGCCCGCCGCTTCGCTCAAATAATTCAGCACATCCGTGAGCGATGCGTTTTGGAAATTGAGGATCACGCCGCCTTTCGTCGCGGGCTTTGCGGCGGCGGCAGCAGGCGGTGTTGCGTCGGTTTTGGGAAGTAGCTCGGCGGCTTCCGGTGCAGCCGGTTGCGCGGCAACGGGAGGCGCCGTCGCGGGCGTCACCGGCTTGGGCAGCGCGACCGGATCGGACTTCGGCCGTTGCGCGAGCGCCACCCAGGGGAGAAGCAGGAGCACGGTGAAGAGCGCAAGTGGGCGGGGCAGGGGTTTCATAGTGGGCATTTAGGTGAAAGGTGGCGGGGAAAATTCCGGAGAGCACGCTCGTCCCGAGCGTTGGTTGAGTCGTCCCGACTCAACGAACTTTCTTCGATGTGGATCGTAGGAAAACCGATCGTTGTTCGTGTTGCAGAGGCAGAGGAAAGTCCGCGAAGGCGGGACGAGCGTGCTACCCGAAACTCCGTCCACGCGTTTCTACATTCGGTTGCGCTCTTCATTTGCCCATCTCCTTCGCGCGCCGTTCCATCATCTTGCGCAAGACCTCGCCTTTGGCATCCGAGCCCGCAGGCAGCGCGCTCGCCGCCGGTGCTGTTCCACTCTCCGGGCTCGCCGGAGGCGTCGCTCCCTCGGCATTCGGGACAGGCTCCTCCACCGGCTCAGGATCACCGGGTTTGCTCTCGATCTGAAACGGCTTCCCGATCGCGAGCGCCATCTTTTTACTATCGCGCTCCAGCACCACTTCGCCGGGCTCGATCGCGATCACCTTAAAATCCGCCACCGAGTCACCGACCGAAATCACCTTGCTGAATTCCGAACGCGAGCCGCTGAAAAACGCGAGCGAACGCCCCTCGCGCACCATCGTGCCCGTGAGGGTGAACGAGCTGGAACGCGGGCGAGAGGACGCGTTCGAGCGGACGGGCGGAGCCTCGCGGACGGCCTTCCGGTTCGGATCGAAAATATTGCGCGTGCGCACGACCTTGTAGGCATCGTAGCCTTTTGGCGCATCCGCCGCGAGGGCGCTGATCGCCAGCAGTGCCGAGGCGATGAAAGTGGAAATCATGTTTTTCATCGGCCTTTTTTCTTTCCTTCGACGAGCCGCAAAAAGCTGAAGCGCATCGTCATCGTGAGCTGCGTGCCCTTCGCATCCCGCGTGGAAAGTTCGCACTCTTCGACGTGCGCAGGCAGCGGGTCCGTTTCGATTTCATAAAGCAAACGCCCGAGCGTCGCTTGATCACCCGTCGCCGAAGCGCGGCACTCAAATGTCTCGCAGCCTTCCCCGCCCGTGCGTTGCGGCGTGAGGTTGGTGAAGTTCACATGGCTGTCCAAAGTCCAGCGACTGATCGCCTGGAAGACTTCGTTTTCCGCCACCGAAATGTCCTCCGGCATGTCCGTCCGCAGCATTTCATCCCAGCGCGTGCGCAGCGATTTTTCCCGCGCCACGAGTTGCCGCCCGCGCTGCACCTGCTCGCGTAATTTTGTCAGCCGCTCGCCCTGTTCCTTCCAGCTCGCGAAAGCCGGCGTGAGAATCATGCGGTCGAGCAGGAACAACCCGACGACGGCTCCAACGGCAATTTTTAGAAGTGTTTCCCGACGATTATTTCGCATCTCTTGGAACCCATTTGTAGGTGAAAGAAAACTGCACCGGCTTCTCGCCGCGCACCGACTGCACTTGCACGCCGGTCACATCCGGTCGCGCGCGGAGTCGCCCGACCATGTCCAGCAGCGCCTTCTGATTTTGCGCGAAGCCGCTGCACGTCACTTTGAATTCATCGCTGATCTGCACCGACTTCGCCCACACTTCGCCCGTCTCGGGAAAGCACTCCGTCAGACTTTCGATGAGCTGCAGATTCAACGGCGCTGATTCAAACCAAGGGCGGAAGCGCCGGATGTTTTGCTGGAGCGATTCCAGGTCCGCGACGTTCCGCTTCATCCCATCCCACTCCGATTGCAGACTACTTTCCATGCGGGAGCGGACAAAAAAGACGAGGACCGGCAGCACGACGGCCGCGCTTGCCGCGCCGATCATCCAGCGCCGCCCGCGACTGTCGAAGCGGTGCACCATTTCCTGCCAGCGATTCACCAGCGGCGGCAGGAACTCGAAGACGACCGGCTCCTGCTGAAGATGCCGCCGTGCCGCCGCGAGGCCCGCGGCCGGATGATCGCCCGCCTTGTAAGCAGGCCGCTCCAGCCGGCTCTCGATTCCCATCCGATGCAGATGCTGCCGGATTTCGATGCACAGATTTTCTGCGGAATCCGGCGCGCCGCCGAAAAGCGCTTCCGTTACCTGCCCGCGAATCGTCTCCGGCAAACGCCCGAGCGTGATGCGCACTTCGCGCGAAAAACCGGGCGCATCGAAGTCCACGCCATTTTCCCCCGCGCCACCCGGCAGCGAACGCATCGCCGCGATGCCGCCGCCCGCAGCGATCACGACATCGACGTGATTTCCATTTGCGAGGAAGTGCAGCGCTGCGGGCGATTCCGGCGCGCGCAGGCAGTCATCCAGTCCGAGTGAAAGTGAGACGGCGCGGCAGCCGGCGGCCGCGAGCATGCGCTCCACGGCTTCCGCGCGCTTCGTCGGGAGCGCCGCGAGCGTCGCGCGCATTTTCCCATCGGGCAGCGTGTAGCTGCAATGCGCGATGCGCAGGTCCAAGACGGGAATCGGAAACTCTCGCTCGGCGCGCAATTCGAGATAGCCGCGCAGGTCCGCCGGCTCCACATCCGGGACATCCGTGGAAGTCGTGAGTGCCCAGCCCGCTGGCAGGCACACCACGCATTTGCGCTCGCGGATTCCCGCTGCCGCGAGTTGCTCGGCAAAAAGTTGCCCCGCCTTTTCCGCATCCGCGATCACCGCTTCCGCACCGACTGGGAGCGTGAAGGAACGCATGAGGTTGCTGCCGCCTTCATCGCGCCGCAGGAGATCGACGGCGATGCGCCCGGATTCGAGGGTCACGGCGAGGACGGAGTGCGTTTGGAAACGCTTCTTTAATGTGGCGAGATCGAGTTTCAACGAACCTCCTTTTGTTGGGCGAGTGTCTGGCGCACCTCGCTGCCGAGCGCCCATCCGAGGCCCGAGAGATTACGCCGGTAAATGATCCGCGGTGCGGTGGCGCTCACGTCGATCACGATTTTCGAGCGGCGATATCCGCGCCCGTGATGGCCGACGGTGGCGATGTCTGCGGTGACTTGCGAACATTTTCCGGTCAGCATTTGCAGAGGAACGGTCGGCGGCACCGGGTTGGAAATTCCGAGGACATCGACGATCCACGCGTAGTTCGCATCCGCCGTCGTGCGTGAGGCGCGGGCGGCGACGAGCTTCGATGCGTTATCAGCGCCGAGCACGTATCCGAGCACCGTTTCGCTCGCCGTGTTCACGTTGATTAAACCTTCGATGGCCGGCGTGGTCGCGGGGTCCACGACGGTCAGTTCGTAGGCGATCTTCCCAAAATCTTCCTCGGTAAAATTGTTGCCTTTTGCCCGCAGATAAAACTCCAGCACGCTGCGCATCGGTCCGCCGGCGCTCACCAGCGGAAGGATCTTTTCGCCGCTGCCAGCGCCGAGTTTGGAATCGAGAAGTGTGCTCAGCGCCTGCGTGTTCTGCTGGATGTTGGTGATGTTGATCCTGTCTGTCGTGCCATCGCTTTGTTTGTTCGATTCGCGGCTGAAGACGGTCACGTATTCGAGAATGCCGGGATCGAGTTTCCCGTCGCCGTTGTCCGCGGGGAGCGACTTGTCGTTGTCGTCCTCGTTCGCATCGAGCACGCCGTTCATGTTTGCGTCTTCACCGTAAAGAATCTGCCGGGTCGCACCGACCACGAGCGCCAGTTCTTCGATCGACTCAAATGGCCCGCCCTTCACCGTAAATGACGAAGACGAGGTGCCTGTGCCAGCACTGGTCGAAGCCGTGCGCCATTCGACGATGGCCGCCGCGAAATCATCCGTCATTCCCGGCAGCAGTTTCAGCATTTCCGCAGTCGCCGTGTTGAGATTCAACTTCCCCGCTTCATCCACGAGTCCGTATTCGCGCGTCGTCCCATTGCCGGTTTCGAGCGGACGCCCGAGCAACCAAAAAGTCGCATCGCCGACCGGCACGGCGTCGCGTTCGTAGCTCGTTCGTTCCGGGAAAAGGCCGGGCGTCGTCGCGTTCGTGAACAACGACTCCGCATAACGGGCCGCGCCTTCGATCGCCTGTTCCGCCTGGCGGCCGGAGAGATCGTTGTCCGCGCCGCGATACGTCATGAGCATCGAATGGCCGAACGTGACCGTGATGGCGACCAGTCCGAGGCACGCCCACAGGACGACGACGAGCACGGAGCCTGCAGGATGCGGAGAGCGCCGCGCGATCATGGCGTTCCTCCCGTCGTGGTCGTGGTTTGGATGGCGGATTGCGTCTCCCACGGGACGAGCACCTCGATCGGGGCAGGCTTGCGACCATCCGCGTCGGCCGTCGGCTGGATCAGCACGCGCACCGCTTCCGGCAATGTCTTGGAATCCGTCGTCACCTCCCATGAAGTTTTCCACTCCGTGCTGCTGTAAAAAGAAATATCCATCGTCTCGACGCCGGCCAGCACCCGCTCCTCCGTCGGAGTCTGCTTCACGGGGTTGAGCAAATCGCGATTGATCGTCCGCACGAGCACGCCAGCCTTTTGCTCCGAAGCGAGGGTATCGCGCGTGATGTAATATTCGATCTCCTGCACATCGCCGCCGAGCTCATCGTCCACATCCTTCGCGGTCGTAGCGGTGAATTTCAGATAACCCGGAAACCCTCCGCGGTGGCTCTCCTGCGAGCCTTTCAGCGTCGCGGCGATCATGCCGCCGGAGACGAGCGCGTTGCGCAGATCATTGCGCAGCATGTTGGCCGCATGTGCGTGGACGCGGACCTCGCGGGTGCGCCGCGTGGCGTTGTCGCGCAGATGCACGGCTCGCGAGAAGACGCCGTAGATGGCCGCGAGGATGACCGCGCACGCGGCGAGCGCCATGAGCAGTTCGAGGAGAGTGAAAGCGGCGCGCTTCATGGCGTGGTCCCCGTGGAAAGTGAGGTGCTCACGAGCGTGGAAAGTCGCGTGTCGTGTTCGGAGCCCTGCACTTTGTAAAAAATATCCAGCTTCAGCTCCGTCATCGCGCCGGTCTGCCACGTGGTCTTCGAAAGTTCCCACCGATAGCTGCTCCGGTCCGCGCCGAAATCGCCGCGCGTCCCCGCGGAACTCCACGCGTCGCCAAGGAGCAATTCCCCGAGTTTGTTCTCCGCCAGCTCCGCCGCGATCGTCGATCGTTCCGCCACCTCGGCCGCGCGATTTGCCGTCAGCATCGCGGAGATCACGACGGGCATGAGGATGCCGAGGAAAACCATCGCGGCCAGGACTTCGACGAAGGTGAATGCGCCGCGCGAGGTTCTCATTTTCCCTCCTTCACGATCTCGTAACTCCACCCGTCGGTCGTGCGCTCCAGGGTGATGACCGATTGAAAACGATCCACGAGCCGCACGGATTCAACGCTGGCGGAAGTAAGCGCGCCGTCCGCTTCAAACTCCATCGCATCCACCGTCGTTCCTTTGCTCGCGCTTTTATCGACTTCGACTTGCACATCCGGGTTCATGGAAAAATCCCGCGCCCGGCTTTCATCCGCATTGAATCCCGCCTTCGGCTCAAGGCCATAACGCTGCCCTTTCGGATCGATCCACACCATCATCGGGACGCCCTGCGACACCGCTTCATTGCGACCATATTCGGTCAGCGCGAGGAGGCGCGTCGCCTCCTCGTCGAGATTCCGCTGCCGCATCGAACGCGACAGCGAAGGCACGGCCAGCGCCGCCACGACGGCGAGCAACATCATCACGATGATGAGCTCGACGAGCGTGAAACCTGGTGCTGACCGGGCTCGGATCATTTTTTGACGTCCCAATTCGTGATGTCGTCGTCGCCACCCGAGCGGCCATCGGGGCCGACCGAACTGAGGTCGTATCCCTTCGGATTATTTTTGCCGGGATAGCTGTAGCTGTAGGCATTGCCCCACGGATCGAGCGGAATGCCTTTGGCGAGATACGGGCCTTTCCAGTTTTGCGCATTGCTCGGCTGCTCCACGAGCGCCGTCAGCCCCGCGCTGCCCTGCGGATAGTAGCCGGTATCGACTTCAAACTGCTCCAGCGAAACCTCGAACGCGGAAATCTGTGACTTCGCCGCCGTCTCCTTGGCCTGTTGGCTGCGGCCCGCAAATTTCGGAATAACGATCGCGGCGAGGACCGCGAGGATGACGAGAACAAGAAGCATTTCGACGAGGGTGAACGCCCTGGGGCGACGATGTGGTTTTGGCTTTTTCATGAGTTATTTGATGTAGTCCTGGATCGTGAAAATCGGGATGACCATCCCGACGAAAATGGTGCCGATGAATCCGGCGATGGCGAATAGCATGAGTGGTTCGGCGAGGGCGACCGCGGTCTTGAGCTGGCGATCGAGGGTGATCTCGGTCACGCCGGCGAGTCGCACGAG
>JANLQB010000291.1:0-1617 GCA_031367565.1 Verrucomicrobiota bacterium | reverse complement strand
TGCGTGCGGATGAAATCGCACGACGTGATCCATCTCTACAACACCGTCGGAGTCGGCGCGAAAGTGGAGATCACGCGCGACCATATTTCCGACAACTCGGTCGCGGCAGTTCCCGTCGCCGAAAATACTGTGAGCACCGTCGCGTCGAGTTCGCGCACGCAGTTCGTGCCAAACTAAAAACCCCAATGCAGCCAGACGCAATTCAACTCCGGCAACAGATTCGCGCGATGGTGGCACTCTTCATCGCGGGGCTCGTGCTGAGCGGACTCACTGCATTCCCTTTGCTTCACGAATTGAATCTACTCGTGCGCATACTCGGCACGGATGGCGCACTCGCGGGGTGGGTGCTGCGCGTGCGCGAGGCGCTGGGTGCAACGTATCGCGACTACGCCTTCCTCGGTTACGGCACGGACTGGCTCGCGTTTGGCCACCTCGTGATCGCGCTCTTCTTCGTCGGCGTCTGGCGCGATCCCGTGCGCAATGTCTTCACGCTGCACGCGGGACTCATCGCGTGCGCTGGAGTGATCCCGCTCGCGATGATCTGCGGCCCCCTTCGCGGGATTCCCTTCTACTGGCGCTTGATCGACTGCTCGTTCGGCGTCTTCGGCGCGATCCCGCTTTGGTGGACTCTACGGCTCACGCGCAGGCTCGAAGCGCTGGAGTAACGGAAGGCCCGACCGGATAGAACAGCCCGGACCTGTGGTGATTTCTAGACGCGGCTCTCTAGGCGCGGCGGCGGCGCAGGCCGAGGAGCATTCCAGCCCCGCTGAAGAGGCAGATCGCCGCGCCCGGTTCTGGCACGACAGCGACGTTGTCGTAAAACGCCGTGCTCGGAAGCAGGATGGTTTTCACGTCACCGACCGCGCCGACATTGACGGCGAAACCCGCCAGGCCTTGATCGACGGATGCGATAAAAAGCAGGTTGTTGTTTTCATCGTAGAACTTGATCGCGGTGCTGGCCGGATCGAGATCGCCGAGCGTGCTGTTGTCCAGTACCGCCGAGAATCCACCGATCGCGAACGGCGTATTAAACACGAGCACGACAGGACCTCCGCGTGCATCGAGCGCATTGCCCGGTGAAGGTGCCAGGCCAAAGCCGACGGTGCTCGGATCAAGCACCGGAACGGAACCGGCGCTTGGATCGATCGACCAGTGTTCGCTACCGGGGATCGGATCACCGTCGATATCGAGCACCGGCGTGAACTGGCCGTAGCCGATGGAGACAAAGCTCGGCGTGAAATCTTCAGCGATGGAGCCCGGACCGTCGAAATCGAGGAAGAAGGCGGCGGGACTGGAAGCCTGGCCCGTGGCCACCGCCCCAAGAAGGGCGGCGACGCTCAGAGCGAGGCCGAGTGATTTGCGAATTTGCATCGTCTTGGCAGTTAGATTTGTGAATTGTTTGCAGGTTAGTTAGACGCGCCTCCGATGGCGGCCTGCATGGCCTTGAAGAACACATCGGTGTTATCCATGGTGCCGGTGAAGAACTTCGCGCCGCGGCCCTGGGCCGAGAGAGGAATGTCGCCGCCGGTATGCGCTGCGACCGTGTCTTCGACCTGACCTGTCACGAGAAAGCCACCTGCGACATCGCGGTTTGTTGGCAGGTTTGGCAGCAGCGCC
>JANLQB010000272.1:0-2415 GCA_031367565.1 Verrucomicrobiota bacterium | reverse complement strand
TGGAACCGGATGTTTCAGGATGAAATCGTGGACAACCAGAGCCCCGATGGCAGTTGGCCTCCGACGCCCGGCGAGCATCTCCAGCCCAAGCCGGACGGAGCCGGCCCCTACTACCGCACGACCCTTTGCGTGCTGATGCTGGAAGTTTTCTACCGCTACATGCCGATTAACAAGTAGCCGTCGCTCCACGGCGAGTTTTTGAAAAAGCCGCGCTCGAAAGGGCGCGGCTTTTTTGCGGCTGTGCATACTTTACGAGCGTTCGCCCCTAGCCAAAAACCGCGTGCCGGCAGGACGCCCGGCGATGATTTTCCCGATCTGCCCCGCCTTGGTCCCGCTGCCGATGTGGGTGCAAATGCCCGCTTCCACGGCGAGTTTTACTGCCTGAAGTTTGGAGGCCATACCGCCGACTGAGAACTTTCCTTTTTCCGCTCGCACGAGCTCTTTCACCTCATCGACATCCCGCACGACTGGGACGGTGTTACCGCGCGCGTCCTGCAATCCATCGACGGAAGTCAGCAAGATGAGCACGTCGGCGCCGACGAGGACGGCCACTTCCGCCGAGAGCTTGTCGTTGTCGCCAAAGCGCAATTCCTCCACCGCGACGGAATCGTTTTCGTTGATGATCGGAACGACCCGTTTGCGCTCCAGCAGGCGCTCGATCGTGTTTTGCGCGTTGGCGTAAGAGACGCGGCTATCGAGGTCGCGATACGTGAGGAGTAATTGCGCGACGGCCAGCCCGTGGCCGGCAAACATCGCGCCATACATTTGCATGAGCGCGGATTGCCCGATGGCGGCGCACGCCTGGATGGCGGCGAGTTCCTCGGGACGTTCCTTTAACCCGAGCGTGCCAAGACCCGCCGCGACCGCGCCACTGGAGACGACGATGACTTCATGTCCTGCGGAAACGAGCGCGGCGATCTCGCGCGAAAGACGTTTGAATTGCCGCTGATCCAG
This sequence comes from Verrucomicrobiota bacterium, assembly GCA_031367565.1. Taxonomy (GTDB): domain Bacteria; phylum Verrucomicrobiota; class Verrucomicrobiia; order Chthoniobacterales; family Chthoniobacteraceae; genus JANLQB01. The sequence goes on along the minus strand of JANLQB010000272.1, from coordinate 1,461 downwards.
CGCGGTGCCTTTGGCATTCGCAAGGATGCCGGAGCCAAATTTTACGACGATGCGGAGCGGGGACGCGGTCATGTGGAAAAGAGCGCGCAGTCTAGGAACGCGCCCAGGCATCGCAACAAGGAATCTCCAGAAACACGCTCGCCCGTCGTTGCGCGTGCCTGCTAATTTTTTCGGATGAAAATCACCGCCGTTATCCCTCACGCCGCAGCGAAAGGCGCATCCCGTTCACGATGAGCTTTCACGATTTTATCAAAGATGAACCGGGCTGGCAGACGCTCAGCGACGAAACACTTTTCGCGAACGCACATCTCGCGATCCATCGCCCGATGCTGACCTCACCGACGCGTTCGGAGGCATTCACGTGGACCGTGTGCCATCGGAAAAGCGCGGTCGTCGTCATACCGATGACACAGGATGGAAAAGTGCTGCTCGTGCGGCAGGAGCGCGTGCCCATCCGCGCGACGATCTGGGAATTTCCCGCCGGACAAATCGACAACAACGAAGAACCCGACGCCATCCATGCCACCGGCCTGCGCGAACTCCGCGAGGAAGCCGGCTACGAGCTCGCACCCGGCGGCGAAGTGCAAAATCTCGGCCACTTTTTCCCAAGCTGCGGCTTCACCGATGAGCACAGCCACCTGCTCCTCGCCCGCTCCGTCGTCCCGCACCTCCACGGCCAGGAACTCGACGCCCACGAAGCCATCACCGAATGCCGCACCTTCAGCGTGGACGAGTTGCGTGCGATGATCGCCAGCGGCGAAGTGCGCGATGCGAACACGCTCGCCGCCTTCGCCCGACTCGTGGCGATGCGGATTATCGCGGTGTAGCCTCCGCACCGAAAATCCGCGTCACTGCCTCCTCGCGAAAGCGGAAGATTTTTTCCAACTCGGGCTCAACCAGAAAAGGGCGAACGATCTCGCCGAGGATACCGAAAGGGACAATGTAGTGGACGCAATCGCGCACTTCGGTGCGCCCGCGGTCGATTGCGCGAAACCAATGTTCGTGGTGCCAGAGCGTGTAAGGGCCGACGCGTTGTTCATCCACGAAATGGCTCAAATCTTCGACGTGAGTGATCTCGGTGAGCCAGGTAAGCGGGATGCCGAGCAGCGGGCGCACGCGGTATTGGATCAGCATGCCGGGATACATTTTCGCGGGCAACTCGCTGAGCACTCGGAAGTCGAGCGAAGGCGGCGTGATCTTGCTGAGGTTTCGCGGATCGGAAAAAAAGGCCCAGCATTTTTCCAACGAAGCGGGAACGATCTGCGTGTGCGTGAGGACGTGAATTCCCATGGGTAATTTAAGTTACGAAATCGTCAGCCTGCCGGATTCATTCGCACTTTTCACGCGGCCCTGCGCGGCTATGGTCTGCCCGTGCAAAAGTGCCACCTTTTCCTTCTGAGTTTCGCGCTCCTGTTGGGAGCGTGCGCCACTCGCGATAAAATCCACACGATCAAAGTCAGC
>JANLQB010000955.1:0-4146 GCA_031367565.1 Verrucomicrobiota bacterium | reverse complement strand
CGAGCAACAGGCCGGGCTCAACAAAGCCAAGGAACAAGCGGCGCTCGCGAAGAGCACCGCGGATCGTGCCGTCCTTCAAGCGGAGCAGGAGCTTTGGACGCTCACCGCCGCCGATCAACCCGACGCCGCGAAGATCGAGGGTAAGATCGCCGAGATTGGAAAGCTGCGCGGCGATGAGCGCCTCGCCTTCATTCACGCCGTGGGAGAAGCGAGTAAACTCCTCACCGACGAACAGCGCAAAATCCTCACCGGCTTCGCGCCCGCCGCTCCCGCTGCGGCTCCGATGGCTCCGATGGCTCCGATGAAAGACATGTGAGCGGATAACTCAGGCGGACGCAAAAACATGAAAAATTACCCGATTCATTTCTCCTCTCACTCGCCCGATGCCGTCTCTGTCGCAACGGAGCGAAAGGGTTTTCCGAAAAGATGGACAACCATCCTCGCTGCAACGGGACTGTCGGTGGGAATGCTCTTCGTCCCATCCTGCTCGAAAGCGAAGACCGGCCCCAACGGCGGAGACATGGTGGCTTTGGGCGATGGAAAAACCAACGCCGAGATCATGGCCAACTCCGACACGGGCGAGGCGATGGTTCATACTTGGAATCAGGATTTGAAATCTCCGCTTCCGATTGAAGCCAAGCCGCTGACTTTGGGCACTGACGCCAACCGCGTTCGGCTGGACCCTCACCCCTTGCCCGGCGACCCACCGGGTTATTGCAGCCAGTTTTATGGGCGCGCGGATTGGCTTCGAGGTGGAAACGTTCACCGCGGCTGGTTGAGCAGTGGCGGCAACGATTCGCAGCGCCAGCACTTTGATATGAATCGTTGCTGGGATTCAGGTCGCACGCACGGGCACATGTGGTCCGAAATGGGCGGGCATGGCCCCGGAATGGGTCCGGGCGGCCACGGAGGAATGCGCCAATGAGTGGATTCGGAACGATGAAAGATATGCACGTCGAAACCTCAAACCAACATCGACTATGGAAACCACCGATCTAAAACCCGCCGAATTTTCCTGCCCCGCGCCAGACGTTCAGGCTGTGTTTGTCGCTGGCACCTTCAATGATTGGAATCCAACGACCCTGCCGCGCGACCGGCAGGCGGACCGGCAATGGCGCACCGTCGTGCCGCTCCTGCCAGGTCATCACGAATTCAAGTTCCTCGTCGATAGCCAGTGGTGCTGCGAGCCCGGCTGCGAGCACGAATACAACGGCTGCCCGAAGGGCTGCCCGAATTCGCTCGGCACCATGAACCGCGTGCTGGAGGTCTGATATGCGCGGCCAGCGCCTTCGCACCGGAAGCGCGGTGAGTGTCATCGCGACCACGTGCGCGCTGCTTCTCACCAGCGAGATTCGCGCGCAAACGCCCGACGAGCACGCCAGCCATCACCCCGGCGCGGCGGAAGCCGGGGCCATGCCAGCAACGCCCCGCGCCGCGCCAGCGATGGGCGGAATGCCCGCCGTCGGCGGAGGCGCGGCACCCGGTGGGATGATGGGTGGCGCCATGGGCGAGATGATGGATGGCATGATGAAGAAGATGGGCGTGCCGCCGCCCAAAGAGCTTTACCCGACGCTCATGGGTCTCCCGGAGCTTTCGCCAGAGCAGCGCCAGCTAGTCGAGTCGCAAGCTGGCGAACGGATGCACGCGGGCAGTGTCTTGATGGGACACGCGCTCGACTCGCTCAATACCGGCACGCAGTCCGGGAATTATGCGGCGATGCAGGAAGCGGCGACGCGGCTGCGCGAAGGCATCGCGCAGATGGAGAGCGGCATCGCTGCGCGCCGCGCGCTGGCGGAAGGTCGCGCCCCGCGCGAGGTCGCGCTCGCCTGGTTCAAGCGCGAGATGAACCTCTCGCTCGGCACCGCGCCCGTTGCTCATCAGGGGGCGAGCGTGACGGTATTTCACCTCTTCACGATGGCGCTGCTCATCGCGTTCGCGCTCGCGATGGTCGCCATGTATTTCTTCAAGATGCGCCGCGCGGCGGCTCTCTTTGGGCGGATCGATCCCGATAAGGGGTCGCCGCCGCCGGGATCGGCACCGCCGCTTGCCGGAGGGAAACCACCCGGCGACAAATGATCGAGGTGGCGATGAGCGATCCACCTACCCAAAACTCCGCGTTGCCACTGACGGCAAATTGGCGGGGGCAGCTCCGCGTGGGTAGCATCGTCGCGGAAACGCCCGGCGTGAAAACCTTTCGGCTCCTGCCGTCGTCGGGCGAAGGCTTGATGCCGTTCACCTTTGTCCCCGGCCAGTTCCTCAACGTCGCATTCGGCATCGGCGGCGCGCGGATGAACCGCTCTTACTCGATCTCCTCCTCGCCGACGCAGCGCGAATACATCGAGCTAACGATCAAGCGCGAGCCACGCGGCGCGGTCTCTCGTCACGTCGTGGATCTGCTCAAGGTGGGCGACCTGATCGAAGCGGGTGGCCCGGTGGGGAAATTCACGTTTGATGGTACCGAGGCGGAGAACATCGTCCTCATTTCCGCCGGCGTGGGAATCACGCCGATGGTAAGCATCAGTCGCTATCTCACGGAGCGGGCGTGGCCCGGAGACATCTTCTTTATTTATACCTGCCGCACGCCGGCCGATTACATTTTGGGTAAGGAAATGGCCGCGCTCAAAAGCAGAAATCCGAAGCTTCACGTCGCGGTCACGATGACGAAAGCAGAAGGGACAGACTGGAAGGGACCGCGCGGACGGATCACCAAGGAATTCCTCACTAAGACGGTGCCCGAGCTAACCACGCGCCGAGTCCACATCTGCGGACCAGCGACGATGATGGACGCGACAAAAGCCCTGCTGACCGAGCTAGGAGTGCCGCCGGAGCAGGTGAAGATGGAACTTTTCGGCGCTACCAAGCCCGCCATCGCTCCTGCCGGAACCACGGCCAAACCGAGCACCGCCGCGACCGGCCCGGCAGTCACCTTTTCCAAGAACAACAAGACGGCGAATATCCACGACCGTCAGACCATTCTCGAACTATCCGAGGAACTAGGCATCGGAATCGAGAACTCGTGCCGCGTCGGCACCTGTGGCTTGTGCAAAGTAAGGATGACCGCCGGGGAAGTAGATCAGGAGGTGCAGGACGCTCTCGATGATGACGATAAGGCCAATGGCATCATCCTGGCCTGCCAAGCCAAGCCCAAGAACGCCGTCACGGTGGAGGCATAGCCTATGAAAGACCGTGAACGCATCATTGTCAGCGGCGTCCTTAGTCTCTTGCTGTTAAGCTGGCTCGGCTTTCTCGTGCATAGTTCGCCGCGCTTTGCGGGCAGCGCCATGGGAGCGGTATTCGGGATCGCCGGAGCCGTGCTCATGCTGATCCCGCTCGCCTATCCCATCGTCAAGCGCATCCATTTCCTCAACGAACGGATCACCAAGCGCGTCTCGATGCAGACATTGCTCGCCGTGCATGTCTATGCGGGCATCCTCGGTCCGGTGTTCGCGATCATTCACACCGGGCACAAGTATGAAAGCTGGCTGGGAATCGTCCTTACCGCAGTGATGTTACTCGTCGTAGTCAGTGGATTCGCCCTGCGCTATCTGCTGACCTTTGTTACCCATGAGATCAAAGACAAGTTACTCCTCCTCCAGACGGCCCGCGGCGATCTCGACCATGCGTGGGGAGTGCTTGAAAATACCCCGCTCGAAAGGCGCGGCCTGCCAAAGTCGCCCCTCCTCGCGGCCGGACTAGCTTCCATCGGGATCGATCTCTCCTCAGGCAGCCCCGCTGGTGAAGTCACCCGCACCGCCGAGGCCGTGGCGGACTTGGAGTATGCGGTGCGCACGCACGAGTTCTTCAAACGCTGGTTCGCCCGATCGTTGAAGCTGCACATCGTTCTCTCCGTGCTCCTTTACGGGTTGCTGGGGCTGCACGTTTGGGCGGGGATTCATTTTGGATTGAGGTGGTTTTCATGAAACTGCGAACGGCCTTCCTGCTTGCCGCGCTCGCATTCGCAACGCTCGCGTTCGCTTTCTTTGCCTTCTCCTCTCGCCATCGGGATAAGACGGTGCGCGCGATCCTCTTACCCGCTTCCTGGCAGCACACGGTTCTTCCCGGCGCACTGTCACAGCCGCACGCCTTTCTCGAAAGTAACTGCGCCGCCTGCCACACCGCGAATAAGGGCGTCGAAGCAAAGAACTG
>JANLQB010000266.1:0-1968 GCA_031367565.1 Verrucomicrobiota bacterium | reverse complement strand
CTCGCGACTTACAAACGCGGCGTCGCCATCCCGACCGCCTTCGCCGATTTGGAAAATCTCCAGCGTTTCCGCATCCTCATCCGTTCCACCAACTGGCTCGGCGACGCCGTGATGAGCATCCCCGCCGTGCGCGCGATCAAGCGCGGGCGGCCCGACGCGCACGTCACCATCCTCACGCCCGCGAAGCTCGCGGATTTGTGGAAAGAAGTCGCCGAGGTCGATGAAGTCATCGGCATCGAATCCAGCGACAGCATCTTCAGCGTCGCAAAAAAAATCCGCCGCGATTTCGACGCCACCGTGATTTTCCCCAACTCGCTGCGCTCCGCCCTCGAAGCCTGGCTCGCCGGCATCCCGCGCCGAGTCGGCTTCCCCGGCCACCAACGCGCGTGGCTCCTGAACCAAGTTTTTCGCGGCAAAAAAAGTAAGAAGAACGCGCGCCCGCAGCCGCCGAAGCATCAAGTCCATCACTACCTCGCGCTCGCCGAATTCATCGGAGCCGACATCGAGGACGCGGCGGAGCCGAAAAGCGAAAAGCGGAAAGCGGAAAGCGGAAAACTCGTCATCGGCCTCGTTCCCGGCGCGGAATACGGCCCCACGAAGCGCTGGTTCCCCGAGCGTTTCGCCGAAGTCGTCCGCACCGTCTCGGCAAATCGCGACTGCACATGGGTCCTCTTCGGCGTGCAAAAAGACGCGCCGCTCGGCGACGAAATCCTCCGCGATTTCACCGGCCCACATCGCAATCTCATCGGCAAAACCACGCTCACCGAACTCATCGCCGAACTCCGCGCGTGCGATCTCCTGCTCACGAATGACACGGGCACGATGCACCTCGCCGCCTTCCTCGGCGTCCCGACCGTAGCGCTTTTCGCCAGCACCGAGCCCGCGCTCACCGGCCCGCTTGGCGGCAATCACCGCGTCATTCGCCATCACGTTGCTTGCAGCCCGTGTTTCCTCCGCGTATGCCCGCTCGACCTGCGCTGCATGAAAGCGATCGAACCCTCTGAAGTTGTCGCCGCCATCGAAACCATACTCTCATGAAAATCCCCACCATCGTTCTCCTCGCGCTTCTCGCCGTTCACGCATTCGCTGCCGAGCTTCCCACCGCGCACCTCACCCAGCAGATCGAAGGCTGGACCGTGCGCGTCGATGACCGCCTGCTCAAAGGCGAAGCCGCCGCGCAAGGAGAGCGCGCGCTCAAACTTCTCAGTGCCCGCCTCGTTGCCATCACCATCGTCGTTCCCGAACCTGCCCTCACAAAGCTGCGCGCCGTCACGATCCAACTCGACCTCGACTACGGCAAACTCCGCGCGATGCAGTATCACCCGAGCGCCGACTGGCTGCGCGAAAACGGCTACCGCGAATCACTCGCAAAGTGCGTCCACATTCCCTTCGCTGAGGATTTCCTTTCCCCGTTTGAAAACCACCGCATGCCATGGGTCGCGCTGCACGAACTCGCGCACGCCTATCACGATCAAGTCCTCGGCTTTGACGAACCGCGCATCCGTGGCCTGTGGGAAAAATTTCGCGATAGCGGTAAATACACATCCGTCCTCACTAGCCCCGGCTACCTGCGCGAACACTACGGACTCACGAACGAAAAAGAATTCTTCGCCGAAATGACCGAGAGTTACTTTGGTTCGAACGATTTCTACCCATTCGTCGCCGGCGAATTGAAACAAGCCGAGCCCGAGATTTTCAATCTCCTCGCCGAAATCTGGGGACCGCTCCCAGGCCGACCCGCGGCGAAAGCGCCTGCGAGGAAAACGTGAGCTATTTGCAGTCGCCGGCGAGTCCGTGACTTCGGTCGCTGGCACGTCTTACTGAGGAGGCGGGAGGATAGACTACAGCGATCATCCTGCTGAATGCGCCGGAGGCGCTGTGGAAATTAGCCGGTGGTAAAGCGAGTCCGCGAGCGGGAACCACCGGAACCCCGCATAAAACGCGAACCCGTCCCGGAGGGACGATGGA
>JANLQB010000255.1:0-3306 GCA_031367565.1 Verrucomicrobiota bacterium | reverse complement strand
GGCGTGGGCATCCGCTACGAACATCTGCCCGAGCTGGGCATCGCCTCCGAGGAGCGGCGGGAACTGGTGACGCAGGCGGATTACGATGCGCTCTTTGCCACCTACGAACGAGACAGCCTGCCAAACCAAAGTGGCTCGCTGGCCCGCATCCGGCAATGGATCGGATCCGGCGAGCGCGTGGCGCTGACGTGCTACGAAGCGCTGCCCTGCCAGTGCCACCGGCATTGTGTGGCCGAGGCGCTGGAGCGAGGCCGGGGACGAAAGCTACTGGTGTCCCACCTCTAAACTAGCTTATGACATGGCCACCCAGCGTGTTCTCATCACGGTAAAGACCTATCCGACGCTTTCGCGGAAATATGGTGAGACCGTCTGCACTGCCGGAGTGCGCGCGGATGGGACGTGGATGCGGATTTATCCGGTGCCTTTCCGCCGTTTGGATGAGGCAGAGCAGTATCGGAAGTTCGACTGGATCGAGGCGGACTTTATCCCGAGCAAATCCGACCCACGGCCCGAGACATTTCACCCGGCGGACATTGGGAAACTGATCCCGTGCGATCACATTGGTACCGAAGACGAATGGCGGGTCCGGCGAGAATTGTTGCTGGGGAGGGCGGAGGTTTTTGACCGGCTTCAACCTTTGCTCGATGGCGCGAAGGCGAATACGGTTTCCCTGGCTGTATTCAAGCCGGCCAAAATTACTGACTTTATTTGGGAACCCTGTGAACGGGACTGGAAGCAGGCGACAGTGGAGGCCATGCGCAATCAAGCCAGGCACGGTGAGCTCTTTACCGGCGACGAATGGCGGCAAACTTTCCAACTCATGCCGAAGCTGCCCTATAACTTCTCATACAAGTTTTCCGATGCCGAAGGGAGAAAGAGCGAATTGCAAATCCTCGATTGGGAAACGGGACAGCTCTATTGGAATTGTCTTCGAGCCGCAGACAACGATGAATCGAAAGCGCTGGAAAAAGTTCGGCAAAAATATCTCGAAGAACTGACCCGCCGTGATCTGCATTTCTTCCTTGGCACATTGAGAGAGTTTCACGGCTTTTCACCAAACCCCTGGGTGATCGTTGGCGCCTTTGCGCCGCCGCATCGCAATCAAATCGATCTCCTTTAGCCATGCCCTCCAAAGCCCAGGCCCGCATCACCATTAACAAGCTTCTGGAGGAGGCGCACTGGCGGTTCCTTCCCGATGCGCAGGGGCGGAAGGTGAACATCGTCTGCGAGCACCGCGTGAATGGGAAGGTCTTCGCGCCGAGCATTGATCTCGGGGCGGACTTTGAGCGGGCTCCGGGCGGGTTTGTGGATTACGTGCTGCTGAACACGGACGGGCGGGCGGTGGTGGTGGTGGAAGCGAAGCGGGAGGGCATTGATCCGCTCTCGGCGAAGGAGCAGGCGCGGGCGTATGCGGAGAGCCTTGGGGTGTCGCACATTTTCCTGAGCAACGGGCTGGTGCATTACTATTGGAATCTGCGGCAGGGCAATCCGGTGAAGGTGTCGCGCTGCCTGCCGCTGGAACAACTCGGCAAGGCGGCGGAATGGCGCTGCCAAAGGGATGCTCCACCCGCGCCCGCACTTGTGCTTTGGCTCGCTCCAATTGCACGGTGAGTTCTTTGACCATGCCTTCCGCCATGGCTTCCGCCGTGCCGCAGCGCATGGGTCTGCGCGATGTCCGCCACGTGGGCTGCGGTGCCCGTCACGCGATGCACCAGCCCCGACTGCGCATCCGCGCCGAGGTGGGCCTTCATCCCGAAAGACCATTGGTTGCCCTTCTTGGTCTGGTGCATCTCGGGATCGCGCTCCCGGCGTGTCGTTCATGGAGCAACCCAATGAGGATTCGCGGGAGTCTTCGATGATTCCATGTGATGCTGGCTACATCACGCGGTTTGAAAACGCGACGAGCGGGGCTCGGAGCAGCGCGGCGCGGACGGTGGAGCGTGGGACTTTGATTTTTTCTTCCGTCTCCAGCGGTGGGCGCTCGTTCAAGAGCCGCAACGTTTCGACGCCGAGATACCACGGGAGAAAACAGCCGATGCGCAGTCGTGCGGGACGCAACGCGGCGAGGTAGCGACGGCCATCTTCCAAGTGTTCGACTGCGCGTTGATGCCAACGGTCGAAGACTTCGCGTGCGGGTTTGGCGGGTGTGGAATTTGCGGCACGCAATTCGTCGGCGGGCAAATAGCAACGTCCGGCGCGGCGGTCGGCGGGGATGTCGCGGAGGATGTTTACGAGTTGCAGACCCTTGCCGTAATTCACGCCGAGGCGCAGCAGCTCGGACTCGGATGCACGCGAGTACTGCGGGAGATGCGCGAGGCAGATGCGCGTCCAGAATTCACCGACGCAACCGGCGACGAGATACGTGTATTCATCCAGCTCGGCGGCGGTTTGGAGTGCGATGACGCCGTCGCCTTTTGGGAAACGCTGAAGGTCGAGCGTCTGGCCGTGGATGATCTTTTCCATGACACCCGCGATCTCGCGGCGGTCGCTTTCGGGCAAGGTCACGAGCCAGGCGAAACAGCGATCGAGCTTTGCGATGAGTTCGCGCTCGCCGGGATCGGGTGGCTGGATTTCGCGCTGCAATTCGGGGAGGCCTTCGCTCGCGCCATCACGGATCATTTTCCCAAACGCTGCGAGATGGTGCAGCCGCACCGGCTCCGATGCTTCGGCGGTATCGGCGATCGTGTCGCTCGCCCGCGCGAGCAGATACGCGAGGCCGATCGGTGCCTGGATGCGCGCGGGTAGGATGCGAATCGTGAGGTAAAACGAGCGCGAGACCGACTTGAGCAGCGGGCCGCCGAGGTCAGCCGTGTTCATCGGGTCGTGGAAATGAGCGCGATTTTTTCCGGCGCGAAGTGGCCGATGCCGAGTTGCTCCGCGTTTTTCAGCCACTCCGCGCGCTCGCCGATGGGCGCTAGCTTCGCAGGTTTGCGCCACTCTTCGAGTTTGCGCAGACCGACGGAATCGAGCGCCACTGGATCGCGACTCGCGTAGATGGTGCCGTGGGCGAACGCGTAGTTCGGCTGGAAACGCGGGCCGCCCGCGTATTGCGCCACCAGCGCGTCCATGATGTGCAGCACGACTTTCGGCGCGATGCGATCATCGGCGTAGAGCGACGCGATGGAATCGGTGTTCTCGACGTCGAGTTGCAGGAAGCGCCGCCAATTGTCCACGTTCGGCACCGTCATGTTGTAAAGCGCACCCGCGACTCCGCAGCCGGCTTCCTCGGTGAGGACGGGCACGTTGATGATCTTCGTGACGCCGCGGGTGAGGATCGTCGCGAGGTGGCTCGTGGAGCTGAGCTGG
>JANLQB010000230.1:0-3941 GCA_031367565.1 Verrucomicrobiota bacterium | reverse complement strand
TCGATTTCGCGCGTGGTGAGCAGCACGAGCGCCTCACCTTTCGCTTCATCGGGGATGCCCATGATCGCGCAGGTGCGCTCGCCTTCGTTTGCGAGATCGAGCGCTTCCACGATGTGGCTTTCCACGGTTTCGTGCGGGACCATTTCGCCGCCGATTTTGGAAAAGCGAGAGAGGCGGCCTTCAATGAAGAGGAAGCCATCCTCGTCGAATCGCGCGAGGTCGCCGGTTTTGAACCAGCCATTTTCGATGACTTCTTCCGAGCGTTTCGGATCGTTGAGGTAGCCTTCGAAAATGTTTGGTCCGCGCAGCCAGAGCATTCCCGTCTCGTGCAGCGACAGCGCCGCGCCGGAATCGGGATCGCGGATTTGGGCGGCAATCCCGGGTGCGAGTTTTCCGCAGGAACCGTCGCGAGAAGACGGTTGCACGGTGTCGCTGGGCTTGCTGGCGAGCGGCTCGGGCAGGTTCACGCAGGCGACGGGCGAGGTCTCGGTGAGGCCGTAGCCTTGCAGCACGCGGATGTTGAATTTCGCCTGAAAGGCTTTTGCCAAATCGGGCGGCAATTTCTCCGCGCCGGTGACGAGCAGCTTGATGCTCGCGAGCTGCGCGGGCTCCACGCGGCGCAGGTAGGTGCGCAGGAAAGTGGGTGTCGTGACCACGAGCGTGATCGCGTATTTCGCGATGAGCGCGGCCTGTTTTACGACATCGAGCGGGTTCGGATAGGTGACGAGGCGGACGCCGTGCATCATCGGGAATAGGATGGTCACCGTCGCGCCGAAGCTGTGAAAAAATGGGAGCGAACCGAGCACCGCGTCGCTGCGGTCGAGATTCAGCATCTCGGCGAATTGATGAACGTTTCCGAGCAGATTCCGATGCGTGAGCGGGACGCCTTTCGGCGTGCCGGAGCTGCCGCTGGTGAAAAGGAGGAACGCCTCCGCGCGGTCGCCGACGCGCGGAATGCCGAGCACGCGCGCGAGGATACACGCGGGCAGGAGCGCGACGACGATGCGCCATGCGATGATCTCGCTTTTCAAGCGCGGCAGCACTTCATCGAGATACGTCACGTCTTTTGGCCACGGAAAATCGGTGAGCTTTTTCTCCACGAGGCGCGCAGTGAGGCAGTGGCGCAGCTCGGCGTTTTCGCAACAGGCTTCGACCGCCGCGCGGCCCGCGGTGAAGTTCAGATTCACCGGCACTTTGTCCGCGAGCAAAACGGCGAGATTGGCGATCATCCCGCCGATCCCCGGCGGCATCACGATCGCCACGCGATGGCGCGGGCATCCCCGTTTCACGTAGCGACTCAGTGCGATACCGGCGGCGAGCAGCGTCCCGCCGGTCATCGTCCGATGATCCATCCCATCGACGATGGCCACGCGCCGCGCCGATTTTTTCAGCCCGCGCAAACACGCCTCGCCCAAATGTCCGCGCAGCAGCGCGCGCTGCTGATAGCAAAACTCGCCGAGTCCGAGAAACCGTTCGCGCACCGTGGCGATGTCCGCCTTCTCGTGCGGGATCGGTTCGCCGAACGCGATCGTGACGGGATACGGAATCTGCCGCGGCCATTTCACAAAAAACTTCCCGCCTTCAAACGAGAAGATGGAGCCCCAAAGCTGATCCATCCACACCGGCACCACGGGACATTTCGCGGAGCGCGCGATCAATTCGTAGCCGCGCTTCAGCCGCAGCAGCATGCCGGTGCGCGAGAGTTCGCCTTCGGGAAAAATGCAGACGATCTCGCCGCTCGCGATCAGCGCCGCCGCTTCCTTCACCGTGTCCCTCGCGCGCTTCGGTGAAATGGAAAGTGCGCCGACGGTGCGGAAGATCGGATTTAGAAACCACTGCTTATAGATATCCTCGAAAACGATGAACCGGATCGGCCGCGGGCACGCGAGCTGGAGCACGATGGCATCGATCCACGTGAGATGATTTGGCAGGAGCAGGAAACCGCCCGCGGGCAGTCGATCCTGAAAATGTGGGGTAACGCGGTAGATGATCCGCGCGAGAGCGGTCCCGAGGAAACGCAGGAATCCCTCGAAGGGACGTGAAGCATAAGAAGACACGCGCGGACTCTATAAACACGCGGGCAAAATCCGCATCCGAAATCGACGGGACGCGCGCCGCTCTAGGGCGTTTACCCGCGCATGAGGACCGCGATCGAGCGTGGGGCCAACTCGTATTCCAGCTCGGCAACGACGGGCGCGGCGGCTCGCTCCACGATGTCGTCCGGGCTGGCGAGGCCGGTGTCGATCACCCGTTTCCATGCGCCGGGCAGGCCGTCCTGGATTGCGAATTTCAGCGGCTCGCGCCAGCCGTTGATCATCACGTAAAGATCGATGTCTCCGAACGATTTCCCTTTCAGCAGGTACGCGATCGAGTGCGAGTGCAGGGAGAAATCCGGGCCGCCGTCTGCGCCGTACCAGCGCACCTCTTTTCGCCAAAAGCGATTGCGGCAGAGCGTCGGGTGCGTGCGGCGGAAGGCGATTATCGCTTTGAAAAAGCGGGCGAAATCTTCGTTCTTCGCCGCGTGGGACCAATCGAGCCACGTCGTTTCGTTGTCCTGATTATAGGGGTTGTTGTTGCCGCGCTGCGTGTGGAGAAATTCGTCGCCCGCGTGAAACATCGGCACTCCATTCGCGAGGAAAAGCAGGGCGGTGAGATTTTTCACCTGCCGCAGCCGCAGCGCGCGGACCTCGGCGGGAACCTTGTCGCCGCCTTCGTGTCCGCAGTTCCACGAGAAATTATCGCCGGTGCCGTCGGTGTTGTGATGCCCGTTCGCGAGGTTGTGCCGGTGATTGTAGGAGACGAGGTCGTTCAGCGTGAAGCCGTCGTGCGAGATGATGTAATTGATCGAGTGCAGCGGGCGGTAGCCTTCGTCGTCGGGGAAAAGATCGTCGCTGCCGTAGAGGCGGCGCATGAGCGCGGGCACGCAGTCTTCGTCGCCGCGGATGAAGCGGCGCACGTCGTCGCGAAAGGCCCCGTTCCATTGGTGCCAGAGGCGTCCGGGAAAGCGGTTGCCGAGCTGGTATGCACCGCAGTCCCACGGCTCGGCGATGAGCCGCACGTCTCGCAGGATGAAGTCGGAGCGGATGTCGGCGATGAGCGCGGGTGTCTCGTTGATGGAGCCGTCCTTGTTGCGCGTCAGCGCGGAGGCGAGGTCGAAGCGGAAGCCATCGACGTGCATCTCCGTCACCCAGTAGCGCAGGCTGTCCACCACGAGTTCCTGCACCGCGCCGTTCGCGCAGTTGAGCGTGTTCCCGGTGCCCGAGTGGTTTTGGTAAGGGTGCGCCGGGTTGCTGTTGAGGATGTAGTAAGCCTCGTTGTCGATCCCGCGAAAGCTGTAGCACGGTCCCGTCTCGCTGCTCTCGGTGGTGTGATTGTAAACGACATCCAAAATCACTTCGATGCCCGCCGCGTGGAGCGCTTTCACCATCTGGCAAAACTCCGTCTTTGCACGCGCCGGGTCCGTCGCAAACTCGTGGTGCGGCGCGAAAAAATTCAGCGTCATGTAGCCCCAGTAGTTTCCCTCCTGCGGATCGAACTGTTGCACGGGAAGCAGCTCCACCGCCGTGACGCCGAGTTCTTGCAAATGCGGGATTTTTTCGATGACGCCGAGGAACGTTCCCGCCTTGTCCGCCGCCACGCCACTCGTCGGGCTGCGCGTGAAACCGCGGACGTGCATTTCATAAATGATCAGGTCGCCGCGATGGCGCGGACGTTGGTCCTCGCCCCAGTCGAAGGGCGGCTCATCCGCGATCACCCCGAGCGCGGCTTTGCCCGCATTCGAGCCCGGATCGCGCGCAGCTTGCCGGTCGAAGGTGGGCGGGAAAAAAATGCGCCGGGCGTAAGGATCGAGCAGGATTTTTTCCGGATCGTAGGCGTGTTTCCAACTACTCTCCTTCGCGCTCGGACCGTCGATTTGGTAGGCGTAGTAGCGGGCGCCGCGG
>JANLQB010000221.1:0-3598 GCA_031367565.1 Verrucomicrobiota bacterium | reverse complement strand
CGCCCACGTCCGCCCGCCCGGTGAGTTGCTCCTCGACGGAGTAACCCGCGCCGAGCGGCAGGGTGACGCATTGCCGGATGAGCCCTTCTCCGACGGAGAATCCATCGAGCCACGGCTGGCCGGGGCCGACGACGTAATCCTGAGGCTCGCTGTGCAGCTCCGCGGGACGCAGGAACTCGGGGAGGATGGGCCCGATCTGGCGCTCGACGTGGGCGCGGAGTGGCCGGGCGATTTCCGGGAAGGTGAACGAGAGGCGGTTGTCTGCGAGTGGGATCATGGGCGGGTGGGTCGGCAGGGCTCACCAGTCGCCATCGCAGATCTGGCGGAAGGCGGCTGCCCCCGCGCTGCGGGCGGCAACGACGGGCGCCGTTCCGCCCGCGGCATGAGAGGATAGTGCCAATGATTGAATCATTAGGCGTGGCGAACGGAGGGTGGGGGGTGGTATGTTTTCCAACGTATGAAACTCCCCGGAATTCTCCCCGCCGTCCTCCTCGCGACGATCTCCGCCGTCTCGGCTGCGCCGGTTTTTCAAGCCGACCCGAATGCCGAAGGCGTGACCACCGACCTGTGGGATTTCGCGCTGGGCGCGCAGGTCATCTTTTCCACGCCACAGCACAACGGCGCGGGCAATTCCGATCCGCGCTCAGCGTTTGGTTTCACCAGCGGATTTGTCGAAGGGACGCACGCGCTCTTCGCCGATGGGCCGGGAGCCGGCACGGTCGATTTCATCGAGTGGCAGACCCCGCAGGCGATCAATCTCAGCGGGATTTCGCTGCACCTCCAGGACGATGGAAGCAGCAACCGCAGCGCGCTCGCCTTCAAACTTTTCGCCAGCCAGGACGGCGTCAATTTCTCCCAAGTCTCCAGCGGCTCGGTGCCCAACGCCGGGAACGGCTATCTCAACAATCCGCTGCTCATCACCGACGGCGCGCTCACCGGCCCGGTCTCGGCGGTGCGCGCCTTCCGCGTGGAAATAACGCGCGCGTCCGGCGCGGCGACGCGGATCATGGAGATCGACGCCACCGGGACTGCCGCTGCGTCCGCCGTGCCGTTCCTCGACCGGCTCGCCTTCAATGACGCCACGAACTCGCTCACCGGCCGCGGCGGCGCGGGGAAGGACGACGAAGGCGCGGGCCTCGGCTCCGGCTATACGTTCAGCAGCGCGGTGCTCGGCGGCGCGGATACGGTGCGCGATGCGTTCGGCGGAAATCACGGGGCGGTCGAGCCGGAGTCGTTCATCTTCGGCGACGGCGGGGCCGTGAATAATGGCAACCTCGTGCTCGGCGACAGCGGGGAGACGGTGGATTTCATCCAGTGGCACACCGCGCAGCCGATCTCGCTCGCGGGCTTTCGCCTCGCCCTGAGCGGCGACGGCGCGAGCCCGAACCGCGACACCGCGCTGGTGCGCTTTTTCATCGAGGGGGTCGCGGTGGACCTCTTCGATAACAACGGTTTCGACGGCGACGTGTCGCGTCTCTTCGCCGGCGGCACCGTAATGGGCGACGATTTTCGCATCGAGTTCACGCGCACGACCAGTAGCGGCGGACGGATTTTTGAAATCGACGCGCTCACCTCGGTGGCCACCGGCTGGCTCGGGACGGCCGGCAATAACCACTGGAGCAGCGCCGGACACTGGGCGGGCACCGGCCCCGCGGCCGGGGAGCGGAATCTATTCCTGGGCCGAAACTACCAAGCCGCCGGCGCGGTCGGCGCGGTCACCGCGCACAACGACCTCGTCGCTTACGTCGGCAATCGCCTCGCGTTTCAGGACAGCGACGCCGCCGGCACGGGCGTCGATGGCGCGCTCTCGAACGACACGGCATTCATCGTCACGGGAAATGGTTTCACGCTCTCCGCGTTGGGCGGCAGCTTCCCGCGGATCGAGAATAATTCCTTCGTCACGCAGACCTTCAACCTCGACAGCGGACAGACGCTGACCCTCAACGGCGGGGCCGGCGGCAAGGCCGAGATCAATCCCACGAACGGCGACCTAGTCTTCAGCCCAACGACGCGGATCGACCTCGCGGGGACGACGCAATTGCAGATCGCGGGCGACAACGGCAGCACCGTCACCTTCCATGGCGTGATCTCCAGCAGCGGCAATGGCGGCGCGAATGGCGTGGCGATCATCCAGAACAGCCACGTGGTCTTTGCGGCCTCGAACACCTACACCGGCGCGACAACCATCAACGCGGGCTCGCTAACTCTGAGCGGCGCAGGCGCGCTGGCCGACTCCAGCGCCGTGAACGTCGCGGGGAGCAGCACAATCTTCGACATTTCCGCCATCGCGGCTGCCGGTGAAACCATCGGCTCCCTCGCCGGAGTGGGCGGCTCCGCGGTCGTCCTCGGCAGCCGGAATCTCACGGCCGGAGGCGACCATACCGGCACCGTTTTCGCCGGTGTGCTCAGCGGCACCGATGGGAGTTTCACCAAGACCGGCAACGGCATCCTGACCCTGACCGGCGCGAACACCTACACCGGCCTCACTACGATCAGCGGCGGCACCGTGAAGTTTGAGATCCCCATTTTTTACAATGGCTTCGTGAGCGACATCGTGAACAACGCCGCGGTCGAGTTTAACATGAGCGGCTTTTTCAACCGGAACATCACCGGCACGGGCACGATCTCGAGAAACACCGGGGAGTTCATCCTCGGCGGTGGCACGACCGCCGACACGCAATCCTGGGTGCTCACCGGCGGCCGGACTTTCTACAACACCCAGGCCAATCTCGGCAGCGGGGCCATCGCGGTCAGCAGCGGCGGAAAGCTGATCAAAAACGCCGGCGGCGATCTGACGCTGGCCAACGCGGTGACGCTGACCGATGGCGGCGGGCTGAACAACCGCTATGACGGAACGCTGACGATCAATAACGTGGCCCTTCCCGGGACGGGCCTCGTGGTCTTCAATCTGGACGATCAGCCAACCTCCACGCTCAGCCTCAATGGCCCCGCGCTGGCCTTGAGCGGCACCGGTCTCACCGTCGCCGTGGGCGGGGCCAATGCGACCGTCGGCGGCGTGATCCTGAACCACGCGATCGGCGGGGCGGGCACGCTGACGAAGACCGGCCCCGGCACGCTCACCCTTGCCGGCGCGCAGACCTACGACACGCTGAATGCGGACGACGGCGCGACCAATCTGAACAGCGCGCTGGGCACCGGAGCCTCGACGCTCAACGCGCACGCGACGGTGAACATCCACGCGAGCCAGACGCTGGCCGCGCTGAACATCGCGGACGGCGTGGAGGTGACCTTTGGCGATGGGCTGAGCGCCTTCGCTGCGCCGGGTAAATCCGGTGTCGCCGCGGTGCCCGAGCCCGGCAGCATGGCGCTGCTGCTCCTCGGTGGCGCGATGCTCGCGCGGCGGCGGACAAAATGAACGCGCTCCGCCTGCTCGCGGTTGCGCTGGCCGCGATGGCGGCGGCGACAGCAGCGCCGGTCTTCACCACCGGGGGCGGCGAGGGCGTGACGGGCGATCTCTTCGATGTCGCGCAGGGCGTGCGGGTGATCTCGTCGTCGCCGCAAAATTCGTGCTGCGGAAATTCCGATCCGCGTCTCGCATTCGGGCTGACGAACGCGGGCGCGTGGGTGGAACCGGGGC
>JANLQB010000219.1:0-9155 GCA_031367565.1 Verrucomicrobiota bacterium | reverse complement strand
GTGGATACCTTCGATCCGAAGCCCGAGCTCACGAAATTTCACGGGAAAGAAATCCCGATCCATTTCGCCACCGAACGGAAAACCGGCAGCGCCTTTGGATCGCCGTTCAAGTTTCAAAAATACGGGCAGAGCGGCATCGAGGTAAGCGAGCTTTTCGCGAAAACGGCGGAGTCGATCGACGACATCTGCGTCGTGAGATCCATGTGCGCCGACGTGCCGAATCACGAGCCGTCGTTGCTGCTCATGAATTGCGGCGAGGCCCGGCAGATCAGGCCCAGCTTTGGTTCGTGGGTCACGTATGGGCTCGGCAGTATGAATCAGAACATGCCCGGCTTCATCTCCATGTGCCCCGGCGGCTACCCGATTCAGGAATCGCAGAACTGGCAGGCCGGGTTTCTCCCCGGCGTTTACCAAGGCACCTACATCGACACAAAGCACACCGAGATCGAGAAGCTCATCGAGAACATCCGCAACAGCAGCGTCAGCACCCGCGAACAACGCGAGCAACTCGATCTTTTGCGCACGCTGAACGTCGAACATCAGCGCCGACGCCAAAACGACGCACAACTCGAATCGCGCATCCAATCCTTTGAACTCGGCTACCGGATGCAGATGGACGCCGCTGACGCTTTCGACATTTCCAAAGAGCCGCAGCACATTCGCGACATGTACGGCCCCGGCACGCAAGCGCGCCAAATCCTCATCGCGCGCCGCCTCGCCGAGCGCGGCGTCCGCTTCATCCAAGTCTGGCACGGCGAAGGTCAGCCGTGGGACAGCCACGACGACATCGAAGTGAATCACCGCCGCCTCGCGGGCGAATGCGACCAGGCGATCGGCGCGCTCTTAAAAGATCTCAAACAACGTGGCATGCTCGAAGAAACGCTCGTCATCTGGGGCGGAGAATTTGGACGCACCCCAACCGTCGAAATGCCCACGCCCGGCTCGAACCAAGGCAAGGTCAACGGACGCGATCACAACAACCACGGCTTCACCATGTGGCTCGCGGGCGGCGGTGTGAAAGGCGGCACCGTCTATGGCTCGACCGATGATTTCGGGTTCAAAGCCGCGCAAAACCCCGTCCACGTCCACGACCTCCACGCCACGCTCCTCGCGCTGCTCGGTTTCGATCACGAGAAATTTACGTATCATTACGCCGGTCGCGACTATCGGCTCACGGACGTCCACGGAAAAATCATCCGCGATCTCATCGCGTAAAAAATCCTGCGCAACGTCACGGGAAACCGCTTGCGTTCATAAAACAGTAGGGCATTCTTCCCGCCCTTGGGAACGGCTGGATAGCTCAGTTGGTAGAGCAGAGGACTGAAAATCCTCGTGTCGCCGGTTCGATTCCGGCTCCAGCCACTTCCCCCTCACCGCGAGGGAGTTGTGGCGAATCGGGGATGGAAAGTCATAACAAAATGTCCCCAAAGTCATAACCTGTCACCGGTGTTTGGCGATGATTCGGGGTGTCAGAGATGACCGGGACGGCCCAATTGGCGTTTTTCTTCCGTGCTCGAATCCGTTTGCGAGCATCTGCGCCGCCCGCCTTCCCGCTCTCTCCGCTGGAAAGCGGTCGAATCGTCTCGGTGCGAGCGATCGTTACAGCGTCCGGGGCCGGTTGCCCTTTGCGCCCGCGTGTCGATAGGACTATGCCGCTTTGGGCCGCTTTCCGGGACAAGCTCACATGATCGCCATTCCCGACCGTTCAACTTTTTCCGGCTCGCCGGTCACTCAACAAATTTTTGACGCGCGCGGCTTTCTGAATTCTTGGGTGAGCGGAATTAGCGGAATAGCGGAATTCCTTCGCCGACATCCCGACCCATCGCGCGCCGTTACTGACACTCAAATTCCGCGTGGGCTTGGTGCTCGCGGAATTCGTAGCGGAATCAATTGCGGGGGCACTTGGTGAGACGGTAAGCGGTCGCCGGACGGCCCGCGCCCTTGTGTTCACGGGTGAACGATTCGATGCGGCCCTCGCTCTCCCATTGGGCGAGCAATTCCTTCGCGGCTTCCGCGCCGTGACAGACTCGCCCGCCATCATAAAGCGTCTTCGCGGTGACGCCGACGTGATGCCCCGCCTTCTTCATCAATGCTTCAGCCTTCTCTCAAGCCGAATCGCTGGCGGCGAAACGCTGCGGCGTGAGGAAGGCGCGTTGGTGAGCGTTGAACCAATCGCGTATTGCGAGCGCGTCATGAGCCGTCTGCGCGTCGAGTAAGTACTCGTGGCCGTGAACGGTCGCGCCGTAAGTGCCGGGGCCGCATTGCTCAATGGTGATATGCCGGAAAGCGTGAAGTACGAGCGCAAGTCGGATCAATGCTTCCGTGTGGCGCGCGTCGAATGGCGATTCTGCTCCGTCACTTGCGCCAGCACAAAAGCGATTCCAGTCGGCGGCGAATACCTGCCGCGCCTCGGGCGTCGCGTCGATGATGTCCGGTTCGTCATTTGCAGAAAAACGGGATCGCTCCAAAATCGCGAAAACTGCCGATTCATACGGTTGCGAAACCGCGCTCGTGAGAGGGCGCGAAATGGTGGCGGCATCCTCGGAAATCGGCTGCGGTCGCGCGCGTGGGTCGCACATCAGAAAGCGAGGAAGCAGGCCGCCGTCGGTCAATCGCTTCGTGCTGAACAATCCATGCACCTTGTCCGGGGTGGCGACGAAGAGCACGGCAATGCACGGCGCTTCAAGGTGGATCGGATCGCTGTGCCTGCGATGAACGATGTGCGGCTCGCCGGTGTATCCTTTCAGCCAAAGCGTTTCGTTCGTGTGGTCGCGGTCGCCATAGCGGCCTAGAATTGTGCCGAGTGCGTCGGCGGCGTCCGGGTCGAAATGCGAGAGACATTCACCGTGTTTGGCGAGGTAGCTGCCAAGTGCTTCGCTCGTCACGTCGCTCACGAGCAACATCATCCCGGCGCTCCGTTTTGCGAGTTCCACCATCTCGGCGTTTCGCGCCGCGAGAGCTGCAATCGTGTTCTCGCGGTCGTCGCCGGTTGCTTCCTTCAACTCCCGACGCAGCGCGTCGATTTGCTGCGTGATACCGTCGCGCTCCGCGTCGAGCCGAGGCTTGTGCGTTGCCTCAAACTTGCGCCGCTCCGCCGCATCTCTGCCGTAGAGCGGAGCTGTCGCCAGCCGGAACGCGGTCGAGCCACCGCTTCCGCTCGTCTTGCACACACAAATGAAGAGATTCGCGCGCGTGATGTGATCCTTGATGCTGCGCACTTGCAGTCCGCGTCCGATGCTCGCGCTCGCCGTCGCGAGGACCATCGGCGCACCCATCGCGAGCGGCGTGCCCGTCACGTCGGCGATGCCGACAGCCATCTTGGCGAGGATCGGCGGCAGGCACTCCACCGGGAAATCGGGGATGCGTTCGGGGTCCGGTGCGGGCGTCTGCTCTGGCGTTGAGTCTTCTCCCGTTTGCGCCAGCTCTGCGCGCTGCGCTGCGCTGTATTTTCGGTTTCCCATTGGATCTTAAAAGGTGGTGAGAGCCCACAGTTCAGGGGTTCCCTCGAAATCGTCCGGTGAGATTTGCGTGAGGTCGTTGAGGTCTTTCACAGGCTGGTCGTCGGTGCGCGTGAGGTCCGCCAGGTCGAAACAATGCGCGGCGAGGCCCGCGCTCGTGAGCTGCGTTTCCCAGCGCAGCGCCGCGCCCGCGCCCGCGCCGTCGAGATGCGGGAAAAGCCGGATCGCTTTGCCAGCGAGCATGGGCAGAGCGTCGGCGGCGATGCGTTGCGCCGCGCCGAGCATCGCGAACGGCTGCACTTGCGCGAGCGTGCCCTCGATCTGTGCGAAGTGGTACGCGGCGAGGAAGTCGCCGCCGCCTTCCACGAGGACGAGCCGCACGGCCTGCGGTGCGTCGGGCGCACCGATGGGCCACGACGCACACGAACCAGCCGCAGTGAGCGCCTTTACTGTGTTCCCGCGCATGGCGAATGGCTTGCCGTCCATCCGGCGAAACTGCGCGTTGCGCCGCTCCCGGTCGGTGATCGTCCAGCACTCCGCGCCGTGCCATGTCGTGATGAACAAATGCCCGCGTTCGCTCGCCGCACAGCACGCTTCCACGCTCACGCATCGAAGCTCCGCGATGCACCGGAATTCCGCAGGCGACGGGACGCGCAGCGGCGGCAACTTCGGCTTCGCGCGCGGAACGTCGGGCGTTGCCGCCGGTCGCCCGACGATGCGGGTGCTCGACATTTCCCGCACGTCTTGCGAGTCCACACCCGCGAGCGTGAGAAAGAGGCGGCAGGCCGCTTCGTTGCTCATCTCCTCCACTCGTGCGAGCAACGCGGGCGCGTCGAAATTTTCGCCCGTGGTGAAGTCGTGGAAAAGCCGGTCATCCGCGAGCACGCTGCCGCTCGGTGCGCGGTCGGGCCGGTAGGGCACGCGACACGAGCGCCCCGGTTTTCCGGGCCACCCGCGCAGCTCCCACAGTTGCGGAATGGTCAGTTTGTCCTTTGCGATTTCGAGCGGCGAAGCCTCACCCATCCGGCTGTGGCTCATTTCGAGTTTTGCGCGGCATCGAGGCCGCGCAGGTATCGCATGAGCGAGTCGAGGACGATGAGCCGACGGGCGCGGGTGGTGCCTGTGCGGCGGAGACTCACGGTGCGGATCAAGCCTTCCTTGGCGAGTTGATACAACATCCCTCTTTTCAATCCGCTGTATTGTTCCACCTGTCCGGGAGCGGGCATGGCCACGAATTCGGGAAGCGTGTGTTTCGCCGCGGCAGGAGCCGGCGCGGCAACGGGTGCGATAGTCATTTCGCCGCTATCGCGAGCCGCGGTTGGTGCGTCATTGGTGGTCATGGCGCACTTCATCTATATCGACGCTCTACGCCGTCCATGGTGAGCACGACGAACTTAACCGGAGTTAACCGGACTTAACCCGAGTTGACGCAAAGTGGGGGTGGTTTCGGCCATCGAAACATCGCCAATCACGCCGGGAGGCTTTCGTTTTCCATCCGTCGCGGCGGAATCTCCGACAAATTTTGGCCGATTAGAGCGCCTGCGCAACTTCGCGTTCCGTGCGCGCGATTAGTCCCCGCAGTTGCGCCAGCGCCGCGTCCGCGTCGCGCCCCTTCGCGTCAATTACACCGAGCAATTCCGCGGGCGTGCGCCGGTCTTCCACGGTGACGCGATGCGGGTTCACCGCTTTCAAGTCATATACCGCGTTTTCGATGCTCACGGCCTTTGCCTCCGCGTCGCGCGCCTCGCGCAGCTTCGCTTTCCAGCCGTCTTCGCATTGGCGCAGTTCATTCGGCGCGATCTTCTTCGCCTTCCGCTTCGCTAAAAACTCACCTTCCAAGGTCTTCGCCTCCACCGTCAGCGCCACGTGTTGCTCCCGGTGCGGACGGGCCGATTCGAGTGCGGTTTGCAGCTTCGCGGAAAAATCCACCGTCCAGCTTCGCTCGCTGTCCGCGTGCTTGGGGAGCAGCCGGAAAAACTCGTCGAAATTCGCGAGCGTCAGCGGCGTTTTCTTTCCCACCTTCACGTCGGAAAGATCGTAATACCAAATCCGTTCCGTCTGCCGTCCCTTGTCGAAGAAAACGAGGTTCGTCTTCACACCCGCACCCGCGCTCGTGAAAACCCCGCCCGGCAAACTCACGATGCAATATACGTCGCACTCCTCCATTAGCTTTCGCTTCACCTGCACGAACGCCTCTGCGTCGATGCGAAAGAGCACGCCTTCGTCGAGCACGATCCCGCACCGGCTCCCGGTCTTCATACTCGCGAGCACGTTCTGCATGAAAAGCATCTGCGTCGCGTTCGTCTTGTATTCGTAAGGCGTCTGCGCCTCCTTGCCCTCTTTTCCGCCAAAGGGCGGATTCATCAGCACGAAATCGAAAAACGCGGGCGCACCGGCGAAAAGCCCGTCATATGTCGCCGTCTGCGAAAGCGCGTTGCCGTGCCAGATGTGGGGATCGTCGATGCCGTGGAGCACGAGATTCGCGAGCGCGATGGGATACACCGCGTTGTCTTTCTCCCGCCCGTAAAATGTCCGGTGTTTGAGTCCGTCGAGTTGAACGCTCGTGATGCCGTCGCCCGCCTCCGCGCGCATGTATTCGTAAGCCTGGGCGAGAAAGCCGCCAGTCCCGCAACCCGGATCATAAACCGTCTTGCCGAGCTGTGGATTCACCACGCGCACCATTGCGCGGATCACCTCGCGCGGCGTGAAGAATTGCCCGCCATCGTTGCCCTTCTCACCCATCTTGAGCAGCAAACCTTCATACACCTGCGAGAGCGTGAAAACGTGCGTGTCATCCACCGCCTCGCTCGTGATTTCGTGAACCTTGTCGAGCACGTCGAGGAAGTTCTTTTCCGAGTCGATCCGGCTCCGCTCCACGCTCGACATGATCTCGCTCACCACCTTCTGCCTTGGCGTCGCGCCCGGTTGATCCTTCAGCGCCTTCAACTCCCGCAGCAACTTCTCATGCACGAATTTCCAAACGCTCGCCGTCTTGTCCTCGCGCATCGGCGAACCCGGTGCGGCCCAATCGCGCCAGCGATACGGTGCGCCGAGCGCGGGCGTGAATGGGATGCCCTGCGCCTCCGCCTGCGCCACTTCGTTCGCCTCGCGCTCGTCGAGGATGCGCAGGAAAAGAATCCACGTCAGCTCCGGCACGTATTGCAGCGCCCCCGCGCAATTCGAGCGCCGCATGATGTCGCAGATGGATTTGATCGCCCCATTGAGCGACTGCTGCGAGCCGTGTTTTTTTGATTTCGTGGGTTTTGAGCGAATGGGCATGAGTGCGTTAATCCTTACGGTTGCCACAAAAAGTCCTCTCCCATCTCACGCCGCAAGCTCGCGAGGAAAGATTTGATCGCGATCAGGCATTCTTCGGGATGTCCCGTCTGCGCGGGCGAGAAGATCGTGAAAAGGCGCGGCTCGAATCGCAGCACTGGCGCAATCCTTCGCGCCAGCTCCTCCGTTCCCAATCGCTCCATGAGTCGCTGCATCACACTTTCCATGCAGACAATCCTTCCTGCGACCCGCTCCCGAATCGCCGACAATCCGGGTTCGCTGGAGACTGCGCGGAGCGCGGTCTTGTCGTTCGTTCCGAGAAGATAGGTATCGTGCGCGGCAGTGAGCGCGAGCAGGACAGCTTCACCACCATGCACCTGTGCCCCGTGCGCTGCAAAAAGCTCCATCAAAGTTGTGTCCGGTTCCTCGTCGATGGCGGCAACGCGTGTGCAATCGTCCTCGGCGCGCGTCAGAATTTCCTCGGAGTATTTGGAAAAAGCGCGCGTCCGCTTTCGCAGCATGTGCGCCAGCGCATCGAGCCGCCGGGCATCCGAAATCGCGAAGCCGAGCGCGGCAATCGCTTCCTCCAGCAGACCCGCACCCGAGAGCAGGAGAAAGATGTCGTTGTCGAGCAGCAGCCGTTTGCTCATTGCCGCCGAGTGCTACGCCACGCCGATGACCGGGAGCACTTCCAGCACTTCTGCCGGCACGCCTGCGGCGGGATCGAGTCCCGCCTCCTCGGCAAACAAACGGCGGCGCAACGCATCGGCGATCAATCGGCGCGCACCCGTGCCCATGTTCATCTGATTGAGCGCAGCGACAGCCACGGGCATTCTCTTTGCCGTCTTTCCGTAGATCAGGGCCACGGTCCCCGCGTGAACGCGGTGCTTCCGCTCATATTCGCGTGCAGCCAAAGCGAGACGGCTCGCGGTCATTCCGTAGATCGGTGGAAACTGCGGCGCACGGTCCCCGGTCAAAAGTTCCAGCGCGTCCCCATCCGCATCGCGTTCCTCATCATCCTCCTTGCCCATCTCGAAATCCGCGTCCGCAAGCATTTTGCCACCGGGCGTCACATGCCCGCGCAGAATGTGGGCGATTTCATGCGCGAGATAAAACGCCACGCGCGGCGGCGCATCGTAGCCCGTCGCAAGGATCACCACCGGGCGCTTGCCTTCGTAGTAGGCCATCCCGGCAAATTTCTTCGCCGCCGTTGGCAGCGGCGCGAAATGGAAAACGGCGATTCCGTGCGCCCACGCTGCATCCAGCAGCGCGGGCAAATCCACGACACGATGCCGCGCCAGAATCCACGTTCGCAAATCGCCAACGGCCAGATGTGCGGGCAAAGCGGGCACGTCGCGCAAATGCGGCAGGACGACTCCCACCGTGCGGCGGGCCACGATCATTCCCGGCGCAATGTCCTCGCGCTTCGCTTCGGAGGTTGCACGTTTCAATCGCACATCATGCGTGCCCGGCAGAGTGAGTGGTTGCGATGCGTCGCGCAGTTCGGCCAGCGGCACGCCGAGTCGCTGCGCGAGATGCAGTTCGATTTGGCTGCGCGTCGCCGCGTTGGCAGCGAGCGAGTCATCCCACCAATCCGGCAGCACGGCCCGTTGGAGAAAACCGCGGTCGAATCCCACCGTCTTCAACCTGCGATAGAGCGGTGCGAGCGAAGTGGCGGAGGGCATCAAGGCATCAAGTGTGGAATGGTTAGCGAAGGCAAGCGAGACGTTACTCCGCCCCGCTTGATTCGCCATCTCAAACTCGCGTTCAACCCTGCTTTTCTGCGTTGGAAAATGCCGCGCGCAGCAGCGCGGCGGGGAGTTTTTCCACTTCGGCGAGCTTTGCGGCGAGGGCGGTGCGGAGCTTGGTTGCGGCACGGATGCGCTCGACGGTGGCGAGCTGGCGTGGCCACGACGGGACGGGCACGAGGCCGGGCGCGACGCGGTTGAAAAGCAGACGCTCGCGCACGGCGCCGCGCGTGAGGCTCTTGATGAACCCCGCTCCGGCGGACGAGCGGAACCATTGGTAAAACCAGACAGGGTGCAACACGCCTTCGCGTCCGCGCATCACCACGTAATCGGGGCTCGTGATGCCGGGCGTGTCGCCTTCGTCCACGAGCGCGATGGAGCCGAGCAGGATGCGCATCGGGTTGTAGAAAACGGTGCCGGGCGTCACCGGCTTGTAGCGTCCGGGATGTTTGCCGACGCCTTCCTTCGCGGGTGCGAGGCCGGCGCGCGTCGCGCCGAGCACGGGCTGATTGCGCCACGCTTCGCCGATGCCTTTGGTGACTTCGCGCATCACCTCGCGAATTGGCTGGTGCGTCGTTTCGGCGTCGAACGCGTCCTCGCGCACGCAAGCATCGGGCAGGGCTTCGGCGGCGGCGAGTTGCGCTTCCAGCGCCGCGCGCGCTTGCGCCACCGC
>JANLQB010000201.1:0-4629 GCA_031367565.1 Verrucomicrobiota bacterium | reverse complement strand
CCTCCATGGTTTCGTTTCTTTACTGGTACCTCTTTTTTCCCGCCGTCAAATATGCCCCGTTGCTCCGGGACTGGATGGAGGGCAGGCGGAGCTTCACCTTCCAGAACGAGGGTCAGTTCTGCACTTTAATCAATCTATTTGATGGCAGTTCCCGCCGTCGTTCCGTGAAACACCGGCTGCATTATCTTCTCATGCGCTGGCACAACCGACTCGCCGCGCGGAAGCCCGCGGAGCTACTGTTCTTCCGGTTTGCGCACAAAGACTTTCGGACGGAGGAAATCCGAAAGGCTCTCGGCCAGCTCGGCGTCGTCAGCCTGAACGTGGTCCCCGCTCCACGAACCTCGCGGATCATTGCATCCGTGTTCAAACGTGAACGTGACTACTTCTACTCGCAACCACCGACGACGGCCCGGGGCAACCGCTTTCACATTCAATACCCACTGCGGGGAATCGATGAATTTAAGCGACGACTTTTCGAGGCCGCCATCTCTGCCGTCGAATGTTCCATCACGAGTTTCATCGTCGAATATCGCGACCATCTCACGGCGTTGCGGCGCTGCACCGCGAAGACCTTTTACGGGCTCGACGACATCAATGGGTATGTCTTCCCCGTGCTCTATGCCAGCCGCACCCTTGGCCTGCGGACGGTCGGCCACCAGCACGGCGCCTATGTGCGCCGCCATGCGGCCTACATGATGGAAGGCATCGAACCCGCGGACCTGCAATGGTTCGATCGGGTCATCGTCTGGGGTGAATTTTGGCGGGCTAAAATGCAACGTTGCTCGAAGGCATACGCCGAGGGCTATTTCGTCGTCGGTTCCAACAAATTTTCCGCACTGCCCTGCGCCACGATCGCGCCTGAACGGACACCGAGGAATGTGCTCATTCCCTACGAATTCCTCGCAAACACCGCGCGCGTTGGCGAATTTATCGGCAGTCTGCTCGACTTGGGCTATCAAGTCTCTTTCAAGCCACGCCCGGACAATGACCTCGGCGAACAACTGGACAGCTACCGTCTCCCGCCACGTCATCGCGAGCGTCTGAAGATCGTTTCCAAGCTCGACGCCGAAGCCCTCGAGGAAATTGATATTGTGGCCGGAACCATGACCACGCTGATCTACGAATTGCTGCCCTGCGACAAGATCATATGGGTGTTGGAAACGGAGTTTCGTCATCTCTACGATTTGGTGGAAGAGGGTTTGGCTCACCTCGTTTGCCTTGACGATCTCCGCCCGCCGGGACAGATGCCATCGACCATGCTTACCCGCACTTGCGTTCCAAGTGAAAGTCTCTTCGGCGCAGAGTCGCTTGACTGCGCGCTTCGCAAGCACGTTCTGTGAAAAACAGCATTTTACCCAAAGCCGGAGTGCGAGTTTCGATCCAGGAAATTTCAGCCTGCGTTTGAAAATGTTTTACAGGTCACGTTCCACCTCGTTAGTAGCTGCAGCCTAATCAGCAAATACGAATTACTATCATGCACGGTAAAACCGGTCTTCTTAAGACGCTACTTCTGCCACTCATCTGGCTGATCTCACTTTCGATACAAATGCTTCCGATCTCGGTAGCGCGTTATATCTTGCAAGGGCTGCGGCGGGTCTTCGCTCCGTCCTTCATTGAGTTCTTCTTCGAGGATATGTTCTGCGCAGTCTTAAAGCCGCGAGGATTGGTCATCGAATCTAAGGAGTTGCTTGTGGAGCAGCGGGTGCCGATTCGGGTTTCTCTCGAAATGGGTGATTATATCCAGCGCCACTTCTATCTCGCTGGGTATCCAGGGTTCACGCCAGTGCTGCTGGACTTCTGCGATGCCGAGACCCTTTTCTTCGACATCGGCGCCAACGTGGGGCTGATCTCGCTTGCGGTTTCCACCAAGGTGCCATCCAACCAGATTCATGCCTTCGAACCGATCGAGACAACATTTGGAAAAATGAAGGGGAATTTTGCGCGAAATGAGCGCGCCATCCACGCTTGGAACATCGCGCTATCGAATTTCACCGGCGCGCTGGAGTTCGGCGCGATCGCCCGTGATTCCGGGTCGGCATCCGCAGCGGTGGATTATTTGACCAACCGTACTGACCAAGCGGTCGTGCGTGTGAAATGTGCAGCAATAACATTCGACCAATGGTGGAGTGAACTTCCTGAAGCCGATAAGGCGCTGGCCCGCCGTGTGGCGATGAAAATCGACGTCGAGGGATTTGAGCGCGAGGTGCTTGCAGGGATGAAGGGATTTCTTGCTAGCGCGGCGAGCGAGATTTTCGTGATCTGCGAGACACACTGGGACAATCGAGAGGATATTCTCAGGATTTTTGAAGAGGCCGATTTTCAATTATTAGAGCCGCAAGCCGATATACTTAGCGATCGAGTTAGATTCGGGAATGCCCAAGATTTGCAATTCCACCGTATCGCCCGCAAAAACGCTGCACTACCCAAATGATTCCCATTACCTGTGCGAAACTCGACCTTGGGACCACTGACACGATATGGATCTCGAACAACTGCACCCTGTTCAGATTCAAAGGGTTTGCCAAATGACGCCGGTGGAGAAAGACAATGTCGCGCTGGGGCTACTTGGGACCGCCCGCCCGACGCGCCGCGCGGCCATGCGGAAGGGGAATCTCAAACTTACCGAAGCCGAGATCGAGCAGGCGCTCGCGAAGGATCTGAGTCATGCCCGAACCTGACCTTCTCCAAATCTCGCCATCGTTCGCCACTGTTCCCAAACTCTGTTTAGGAATGCAATTGCGGGCGGAATTGGATTTCGCATGGAATGGGTGTCTGTGCGGAACCGGTGCGCGTGCCTTCCCTCAGAACACCCGCGCCGTGCGAAACAGAGTTCGCGCCCAAAGGCGTTCTTAAACGGAGTTTGGGACCGAGTGCAAAAGTGCTTTTACACCGGAACCTGCTCACCTTTTTTCAAAGAATAACTCAGGAATGAAAACCAAACTCCATCTCGGCTGCGGCCATATCATCAAAGAAGGCTGGCTCAATCACGATCTGGCTCAATTGCCCGGCGTGGATGTCGTCCACGATCTGCGCGAATTCCCGTGGCCGTTTGCCGACGGGCAATTCGACGAAGTGCATGCGGACAACGTCGTTGGAGACCGGGCTCCCGCATGACGCCGCTATCCTCAAATACTGTTTTCGTCTCTAGGCTCGGGATTCACCCGCGGGCGCGCGGCGTCGCTTTTTGCCAGCGAGCAAAACACCGGCCCCGGCAGAACGCATATTTCACCCATGGAGAAGTGGAATGTGGCGCTGGGACTGCTCGGAACCGCCGCGCGACGCGGCGCGCGGCCTTGCGGGCGGGAAATCCAAAACTGACCGAAGCCGAAATCGGGCGGACGCTCGCGAAGGAACTGAGCCGTGCCCGAAGCTGACCTGCTCCCGTCAAAGAATAACGCTGCAATGAAAACCAAGCGTCATCCCGGCTGCGGCGATCTGATCACCATAGGCTGGCTGCATCCCGATCCCGAACCCCAAATGGGTGAAGGAAAGCAGATGGATGACAATTCCCAGCCGGTCGCCTAATTTGCCGCCATGCCAGATTCGGTCGAGACCATCATCCGCGAAACTTCGGAACAGTTGAGGAAGCACCTCAACCCCGAGGCGATCTGGCTCTTCGGCTCGCACGCACGCGGCGATGCCGGCCCGGACAGCGATTTGGATTTTCTGGTGCTGGTCGGGGATTCTCCGGAACCGCGCTACCGCCGCGCCCAACGTGCCCGCGCCGGACTGAAGCCGGTGACCACGCCGCGCGACGTGCTGGTCTTCACCCGTGACGAGTGGGATCGGGATTGCCGCGTGCCCGTCTCGCTTGCCAACACCGTCCTCCACGAAGGGAAAAAGCTCTTTGAACGCTGAGAAGCAGACTTTGGTGGAAGCATGGTGGACAAAGGCGTCGCATGACCTCGCGGCGGTGCGCGTGCTGCTCGGCGCGAGCCCTCCCGCGCTGGACATCGCCGTCTATCACTGCCAGCAGGCGGCAGAAAAGGCGATCAAGACATGGCTGGTCTGGAAGGATATTCCTTTTCCCAAAACCCACGATCTGGAGGCCTTGCTGAAATTGTGCATGCCCCTGGATCCCGGCTTTGAAACCCTCATGCCACACGCCCATATCCTGACTCCCTACGTCGCCGAGTTCCGCTATCCCGGTGATACGCTCGAGCCGACCCCCGAGGACGCGCAGGAGGCGCTGCGCCTTGCCGCCGAGGTGTTGGATTTTGTAAAAGAAAGAATCGTTTTTCCATCTTGAAAACCAAACTCCACCTCGGCTGCGGCCATATCATCAAAGACGGCTGGCTCAATCACGATCTGGCTCAATTGCCCGGCGTGGATGTCGTCCACGATCTGCGCGAATTCCCGTGGCCGTTTGCCGACGGGCAATTTGACGAAGTGCATGCGGACAACGTCTTTGAGCATCTGCGCGACACGACGCGGACGATGGAGGAAGTCCACCGCATTTCCAAACCGGGTGCAAAGATCTTCATCGGGGTGCCCTTCTGGAATTCATTCGAAGCGTGGGGCGACCCGACCCATGAGCGCCTTTTTTCGGAGGAGATTTTCGAGTTCTACGATCCGACGACCTGGCGGGGAGAAGAGCGCGCCTATTACTCGAAGGCCCGGTTTCAGATC
>JANLQB010000184.1:0-3404 GCA_031367565.1 Verrucomicrobiota bacterium | reverse complement strand
CGGCGTCATGGTGAGGATGACGTCGGGATCGCGGGCGAAAACACCGCTGCCGCCGATTCGATCAATCGCTTCTTTGCCGGCCTGGTTGCCCTTCGAGTAGTGCGCGCCGAAGACCACGGCCGCGCCGGATTGCACGGCGAGCTGCTCGATCTCGTTGCACAACGAAGCGATGTCACCGGCCTTGTTCTCGTCACGTTTCCCGAGACCCTTGTAGATCGGATCAAGGACGATGAGCGCGTAACGCTCGTCCTTCACCCGCGACAGAATCTTCGGGATGAGCACCGAGAAATCCGTCGCGAACCCGCGCAGATTCCACAGGTCGATGCCGGAGAAATCGGCGATTCCCTTTTGCCGCGCGATGGCCTCCAGGCGGTGCTGGAAGGCGAAGTCCGGCAGCTCGAAGTTGATGTAGAGCACGCGGCCCCGCTGCGTGGGAAGACCCCACCACGGCGCGCCAGCGCTCACCGAGAGCATCATGTCGATGAGCGCCCACGATTTGCGGGATTTGCTCGCGCCGCCGAGGATCATCTTGCTGCCCTGGTGCAGCACACCGGCGATGAGCTGTGGTGGCTCGGGCTTTTGCACCGCCATGAACTCCGTGCCGGTGATGATCTTCGGCAGACCGTCGTGAGTGTGCGCGGCTTCCCATTCCGTCCACGATTGCGCGCCGAGGCGACTTGCGAGCATCCGCTGGATGCGTAGTTCGCCGTCCACAGTGCGGCGACCATCGGGGCAGCGCGAGAGGCGCGACGGGTTCTTGTTTTGCCGGTCGAGACAACGGCCCTCGAACCAATCCCAGATGATGTCCACGCGGCGGCGATACTCGGTGGCATCGGGCGCATCTACGCGCACCCAAGCGTGCAGTGACTTGTTGCCGGAATCAATCAGCGCCGACACCGGCAGCCCGCTGGCGAGGATCGCGGCGAACTGCTGCTCTTTCGGAACCGGCGTGCCGGAATCGTCGCGATCGAACTCGACGAGCACATGGCGGAATGCCGTGACGTCTTCGTTCTTCGCGCCGCCCTTCGCCATCGGGTTGATGCGGACGAACAGACCGAGTGCGGTCGTGAAGCACTTCTCGATGCCGCCTTTCGCGACGGCGCGCTGCTTCCATTCGTCGCGCGTCATGGTCACGCCGCGCGTCGGCACGATCTCGCCCGCCTCGTCCTCGCGCGCCGGCGCAATGGCCACGAACTCCGCGGGCGCGAAGCACGCATTGAGCAGCATCGTGAACCCGTCCGCGATGAGCGCGGGCAATGCGACGGGTGACAGCGGCGGCGCGCTGCGTTCCACCTTCGGCTCGCGGCGCGGCGCGGCCGTGCCGGACGTGTGAGCGGGCGTAGGAGCGGGTAGCGGCCCATGTCCGACGGCCGGTTCGCGTGGCGTGTGATTGTAGGCCGACTGAATGGCCGTGCGCGCCTCCGCCTCGCTTAAACCGTCGAGCGTCGCGCGGGCGATCAACTGCGGCTCCGCTGCCTCCGCGCTGAAGCCGCCGTCGCGAAACTGGCACGCGGCATCGAACAACTCGGCGTTGCGCCGGCCTTCGTCGGCACCGCAGGCGAGATAATCGAGCGTCCGTTGCGGGAGCGGTGGGCGCAGACCGACTGAGCGATAGCGTCTCATTTTCCGGCCTCCGGTTTGCTCCACTTCGCGTCGAGGAACTGCTTCGCCTCGTCGAACGTGGCGAGTTCAGGATTCGGATGGCCGAGTTTGCGGAGCCAGAGCACCTGGCGCGCACTGGCAAGGCCGAGGTCGCTGCGGAGGAATAATTTATCGAGGAGCGCCGCCGCCTGGCCTTTGCAACTGAGCGTGCCTGGATCGACGCCGAACCTGCTGAGGATGGCCCGCTGCTTCGGGGTCGATGGATCGCCGTGCCAACCCATCGTCGGTACGAAATCCGCCAATGAAACCTCGCCAAGCGACAACGCGAACTCGACCGCATCGAACGTCCGCGCTGCACGGCGCGCGTTCTGCCGAAGCCGCTGGCGCAGCGTGGCCGCACGGTCGACGTCGGCCTTTTCCTTCGCTTCCTCGAGGTCGCCCTCGAAACCGAGCGCGGCGGTGATGGCATTCGCTTCCTCGGGATCGCTGGCGATGAGATTCGCCGGCTTCACGAGGCTGTGCTCCTCGCTCATCCACAGGAAGTCGAGCAGCAGCAGGTGATCTTTCCCTACCGCGAGCCGCGTGCCGCGCCCGACGATCTGGCTGTAGAGCGAGCGCACTTTCGTGGGCCGCAGGCACACCACGCAATCAATGCTCGGCTCGTCGTAACCCTCGGTGAGCAGCATGGCGTTGCTGAGCACGCGGGTTTCACCGCGGCTGAACCGCGCGAGGATCTCACGCCGGTCTTCGCTGGTGCCGTCCACATGCTCCGCGCGCAGGCCGCGCTCGCAGCACAGCGCCGCGAAATCACGGCTCAGCGAGACGAGCGGAAGGAACGCGAGGATCTTCCGATGCCGGTGCTCGGCGACAACGTCGGCGATGCGTTCGAGGTAGGGCTTGATGGCGTGGCCGAGGTCGTTGGCGTTGTAGTCGCCGGCCGTCGTGCCCACGGCGTCGAGGTCGATCTCCAGCGGGATCGTCTTCGCACGGATCGGCACGAGCCAGTTCTGCCGGATGAGATCGAGCAGCGTCACCTCGTAGGCGATGTTTTGGTAGTAGCGCCCGAGGTTCTTTTTGTCGCCGCGATCGGGCGTTGCGGTGACGCCGAGCACGAAGGCGTGTTCATCGAAATGCCGCAGCGTGCCGAGGTAACTGTCGGCGAGCGAATGATGCGCTTCGTCCACGACGACGAGGCCGAAGTGATCGCGCGGCCAGCGGTCGCGGCGCGCACTCCGCATCAGCGTTTGCACGCTGGCGACGACGACCGGCGCATGGAGGCTCGCGCGCTGGTCCGCCATCTCGACCTCGGCGGTGAGGCCGGTGACGGCGCGGATTTTGTCCACGGCCTGCATGATGAGTTCCTCGCGGTGGGCAATCACGAGCGTCCGCCGCGGCTGATGCATGGCCGCGAGATGCGCGAACACGACGGTTTTTCCACCACCGGTCGGGAACACGAGCAACTGGCGCTGATACTCCGCGAATCCGCGCTGGATGGCTTCGCTCGCGGCGACCTGATAGCCGCGCAGGGCGACGTTAGAATGGGATGTTGTCATCGTCCTTGGGCTTGGGGTTGAGGTTGGTGAGAGCCGCGTTCGCCGGCATTGGCGCGAGCCACGCCGCGACCTTGTTGCGTTTGCGGCCGTTGAATTCCTCGACGATGAGCCGCACGCGACCGGTGCGGCCGATGAGGTCGTCGGCGCGAATCTCGACCTCCTGGTCGGCTCCCACGTTCTCGCCGGTGGCGGCACGGAAGGTGTCGATTTTCCAGAACGCCGTCTCCATGAAGACGAGGTGATCGAAAA
>JANLQB010000168.1:0-6735 GCA_031367565.1 Verrucomicrobiota bacterium | reverse complement strand
TCAACCTCGTTTTGGGCCGCCTTGCCCTCAAGACAGGTGATGTCGAGACGGCCAAGAAGCGCTTGATCGCTGCCGGTCATTCTCCGGGTAGTCCACAGATGGACACGTTTGGGCCGAACATGTCCTTGGCGAACGATTTGTTGAGCAAGGGAGAGAAAGCAGTTGTTCTCGAATACTTTGAACTATGCAGAAAGTTCTGGGAGATGGAGGGCGGCAAGCTCAAACAATGGAAGAAGGACGTTGAGCGCGACCGCATTCCCGACTTCGGCGCGAACCTTGACTATTAGCATTTCGCCGTGAAACAACACAAGCGAACGTGGCCTAACCCGTATGAAAGGTGTCAAGTGAGCGTGTGAGTTTTTCTTCTTTTTGGTTACATGGCGCGTAAGGAAAGAATCAGTCCGTGCATAGGTGCAAAATGACGAGGACTGTCGGCGACGGTAACTCTGAGGTGTGCGCATGGCGCGAAAGGTTCGCGTCCGTTACGAAGCTTCGGCCGATTCTGCACTTAGGCACGGACTGACCCGTATGAACGTCATCGAGACCTTCTTCCTCCTCCCTCCACTCTTCCCGAGTTGCACTTACTCTGGGAATTCGCGCTCTTCCGCTTGATCTTAATCTTTCTTCCGCAGGGATGGACGACGGAGGAAGAGAAAGATGAAGAGGTCAAAGCGCCAGATTGTCCGCGCCACTTGCAATGGGCCACAACGTGCGATAAACAGTTCATCACACCCCGCCCGCGCTCTTGCCTTTCATTTTTCACCGCCTAACGTCGCGCCCCTCATGAACCACCGACCCGCCAGCCAAGCTGTCCGCCGCCGCATCCTGCGGCTCGTGGCGGAGTGCGCGACTCGCTGGGCGCGGGGTCTTCGCCGTGGGGCGTATTTTCAGGAATGCCCGCTGTAGCCGCCCATCCCGAGCCGATTTCCGCGCCGCCGCCGCCGGTACAGGAAAATGTCGTCCTGCCGGCGCTGCGCGGAGATTTGGTCGTGACGCAGCAGATGTTTGAAGGGCGCAGCTACTACGTCGTCAAGGATCCCATCTCGCTCCAGTATTTCCGCATGACGGCGGAGGATTACTTCCTGGCCACCCTGCTTGATGGAAAACGCACTTTTGCCAAAGTCCGCGAACTCTACATCGCGCGGCACCGGCACGTGCTGCTGGAATATTCTCCCGAGGAACTGAACGAGCGCGTGCTCCGGTTTGCGAACGATCTCGCGCTGATGCAATTCCTCACCGTGCAAGGCCAGCGCCTAAAGGCACGCTACGAGGCGGTAAAGAAGAACAAGGCGAAGAAGCCATTCCTCTACAATCTAGCCAACCAGATCTTCTTCATCCGGTTTTCCCTTTTTGATCCCGATCGTATCTTCGGAAAAATGGCGAAGCCGCTCTGGTGGATGTGGACGAAAACCACGCTCTGGATTTCATCGGTCATCATCCTGCTGGCCGTCGTGGTTTTCCTGCGAAACCACACCCAGGTCGGCTCGGCCCTAGGCAATCTGTTTTCCTTTCACAACGTGCTGCTGATGTGGATCACCACGTTCTTCATCAAGTCCATCCATGAGCTGGGACATGGACTGACGTGCAAACACTTCGGAGGCGAGGTTCATGAAGTCGGCGTGATGTCACTAGTCTTCACGCCTTATTTTTTCGTAAATGTCAGCGATTGCTGGGTCATGCCCAACCGCATGCACCGCATGCTCGTCTCCGCTGCTGGCATCTATGTCGAGCTCATCCTCGCCTCGTTCGCCACCTTCCTTTGGGCGATCGTGCAGCCGGGCGCGATGAAGGATTTGCTCTTTAACGTCATCTTCATCGCGAGTGTCTCGACGATCATGTTTAACGCGAATCCGCTCATGCGCTTCGATGGTTATTACATCATGACGGACCTGATCGAAGTGCCGAACCTTCAATCGAAGTCGCGCGCGCTCATTCAGCATCAGCTCAATCGCCTACTCTTCGGAGCCAGTAACAAGGAAGGTGCGCTCTCCCGGCTGCCGCTGCCGAAGAAACGCTTCTGGCTCTTCTACACCTACGCCATTCTCTCTTGGATCTACGGTTACTACGTCATCTACAAGCTCGCCGTTTTCATGGCACCGCATCTGAAGCCTTTCGGACTCGAAGGTCTCTCGGATTGGTTCTCCGCACTCGCACTGACTTCCTGGGTAGTTATGCCTCTTATCGCTTACTTCAAAACGCTCGGCCTCAAACGTGAAGACTGGAACCCACAGGGCCGCCTGCGGCGACTGGCGATGATCGGGGCGGTCATCTTCGGCATATTCGGAGCCGCGTGTTTCTTCCCCGTGGAATTAACCATCAAACGCGCCGGAGCCGTGCAACTCGCCGAACCGGATGAGATCCGCTCCGAGACGGCTGGCTTCATCGAAGAGATCTTCGTGAAAGAAGGTGACAAGCTGGCTCCCGGCCAACCCGTCGCACGCCTGCGCAATCGCGACACCGAGCACCTGCTCGTCGCCACGGAGGCTCGCTTTAAAATGGCGGAAGCAGATGTGCAACGCGCGGTCGGCCTCGATAAACCCTCGGATCTCAAGGCAGCGCAGAGCGTCCGCGCCGGCCTCGAAGCCAAGCTCAAAGATGCCCGGCGCGATGTGGAAAACCTCACACTCCGCACCAAGACCGGAGGCACCGTGCTGACACCAAACCTCGAAATGCGCCTCGGCGTTCCACTCAAGACGAATGAAGTGCTCTGCCAGATCGCGCAGCTTGATCCCATGCGGATCAAAGTCGCGCTCGGTGAAAAGCAGGTGCGCTATGTGAAAAAAGGCCAGCGCGTGGAACTCAAAACTGAGGCCTACCCCGGCAAGACCATCACCGGCACCATCGCCGATGATCCGATCATGTTCTTCGCAGGCGAGCTTCCGAAAGCCTTCTCCGCACAGCGTCTCGGGGATGTGCCGACCTACGTCGATGCCCATGGACGCGAGATCCCGATCGAGCGCACCTTTGAGGCCGTGGTCGAAGTCGATAACCACGAAGGCTTGTTGCGGCCAGGCATGTCCGGTCGCGGAAAAATCTACGCAGGCAAGCAACCTTGGGGCCGACTCGTCTTGCAGTCCGTCCTCGATCTAGTCAGCCTCGACTACCGATTTTAGCCAATGCTCCATCCCCGCCGACGCGCGCTCCCTCTTTTCCTACTCCTCGCCACCAGCGGACTTCGCGCCGCGGAATCCCCGGAACCGGACCCCGCTTCCCGGCCCGTCGAGAACCCCACCATTCCCCGCCTCACCGTCTCCGGCCCGCTGCTCCGCGTGCCGATGGGCACCGCCTCAAAAACCGTCGCGAAAGAAGGCAACCTCGAATCCATCAGCCTCCAGGACGCGCTGGGTCGCGCCTTTGCCCACAATCTCGACGCGAAGTTTGACAAGGTGGACATCAAGATTGGCAAGGCGCGCGCCCGGTTCGCGCAGGGGGTCTTTGATCCGGTCCTCACCGTGAGCGCTTCGCGCGAAAGCAATCAGCGCCCGGATAACACCGCGAACATCACGCAGGCCGACTCGCTCATCCAGCTCGACCAACTCGCCGCCATCCAGGCAAACACGCGCGCCATCCAGATAGCCACCGGCCAGAAGGTCACACCCATCCAGTCATTCGGGTCGGGTCGCGTCGTCATTTTCGATCAAGACACCGATCGCATCGAATCCGGCGTGCAATTTCGCACCCCGCTCGGCACGCGCATGCAGATCAGCGCGCGCCAGAGTAAGATCCGCAGCACCTTCGATGGCGACACCCGCAGCGCCATCCCTTACTTCACGGCCTTCGGCGGATTGGAAGTACGCCAGCCGCTCCTCAAGGATTTCGGCCCGAATGCCAACCTGGCCGACCTGCGCGTCGCGCGGATCAATCTAAAGATTTCCGAGTTGAGTTGGGAGAAACGTCTCAGTGACACCGCGCAGCAAGTCATGGCGACTTACTTC
The DNA here is from genome assembly GCA_031367565.1 of Verrucomicrobiota bacterium. Classification (GTDB taxonomy): domain Bacteria; phylum Verrucomicrobiota; class Verrucomicrobiia; order Chthoniobacterales; family Chthoniobacteraceae; genus JANLQB01. Next base: position 2,800 of record JANLQB010000168.1, on the reverse strand, counting down.
GACATGCTCTTTGCGCTTTCCGATCTCGCTGTAAAACAGGACGCGATCGACGCGGATGAAAGACTAGTCGCGCAAAACAAGCGCCGCCTCGAAGTCGGCTTCAAGATTCCCTACGATGTGGAGCAAGCCCGCGCTGCCGTGTCCCAGGACCAGGAGCAACTGCTCGTCTCCAAGAATCTATTCATGGAACGCCAGTTCCTCCTCAAGCGTCTGATCCTCGATGACTATAAACTAGGCAGCACCCGCGTCTTCGTGCCACTGGCCATCCCCGACGTTCCGATCCCCAAAGTCGATCGCACCAAACTGCTCGCCACCGCCTTTGCCAAGCGCCTCGACTACCGCGCCGCGATCACCGAAGCCGGCATTCAGGACATCCGGCTGAAGTTTGCGAAAAACCAGCTTTGGCCCCAGCTCGATCTCGTGGGTAGCTACGGCTACAATGGACTCGCCTTCGACTACTCTACTGCTCGCGAAAAGGCCTATCACACCCAGGCACCGGAGTGGTCCTTGGGCGTCCAGTTTTCCATCCCCCTCGGAGGCATCCAGCCCCGCGCACAGCTCGGCGTCATCAATGGGTTCAAGGAGCAGGCACTCATCAAAATCAAACAGATCGAGCAAACCGTCAGTATTGATGTCGATACCGTCATCAGCCGCATCGAGACGTTAAAACAACGTCTCGAAACCGCGCGCAACACGACCAAGCTCGGCGAAGAAGCCGTCCGTATCGCCTCCGGCCGCATGGATATCGGCCTCGACGACGGCGGCGTGGGCACCTTCCAGCTCATCGACACCCAGCGCCGCCTCTACGAAGCCCGCAGCCGCGAACTCGGAGCCCGAGCCGAGCTAAACAAAGCGATCAGCCAGCTCTGGCTCGCCACCGGCACGATCCTGGAAGAAACAGGCATCACCGTGAAGCGAGACTGACGCCGCGCGTTCTCTCTCTTCCTCTCGGAAATTCACTCCGCGAGATCGAGGCGGAAGCGGTAAAAGTGCATGGGGCCGGTTTCGGGAGGGAGGATGGCTTGGAGCGTTTGCACGGTTCCGTTGATCGAGATGATGGATTCAGTCGGTGTCACCGGATTCCAGGAATGCAGATTTGTGGAGTGTTCGATCTTCGAGACCGTGGTGGTCGCGCTGGCGTCGCGTTGATAGGTGAATGACCAGCCTGCTCCGCCGGACGCAAATTTTGGGAGTGCGCCGATGCTGAGAGTGAGTGGGGCGAGGCCGAAAAACTGTTCCGATAGATTCGCGATGCCATCGCCATCGGGGTCAGCGGCGGGGCCGCTGATTCGCGCGTCGAGTCGCTGCGCGACGGTGAATTTCGCAGCCTGCCAGGTGCCGTATGCGGTGGGTGTGAAGGCGACCTGATCGACGATGCCCCGCCCGATCGGGCCCGAGCCGGCGGAGCCCGCGTAGTAAGTCCACGACAGCGTGTGCAGGCCGAGCGGGACATAATTTTGCGACTGCACCCAGCCACCGCTGGAGGTGATGAAGTTAGCTTCGAGACCGTCCAGATTGTAGCCGATCACGTCCTCATCGGCCGTGCCGTCGCTGCGCCACCAAAAGGAAACGTAGCCGGGGCCGATCACGTTCGTCGCGATGGTCGTGCTGGCTCCGGGAAGCAGGCCGGTCGCGAGCGCGCTATCCACATTGTCGTGGGTGTTGGCCGGCGAAGTATTGCGGGTCCATTGCGGGACGTTGCCCGATTTCACCCAGAGCAAACTCGATGCGTCCACGGCGCTGGCGATATTGGTATCGGCGGCGGAAACGGTGAACACGGCGGCGATGCCGGTGGTGGAGCCGTTGGAGTTTGTGGCGACACAGGTGTAGGTGCCCGCATGCGTCGCGGCGACGGCGGAGCTGATGAAGTAAATGCGGCTCGTCGCCCCGGCGAGGTTGATGGCGTTGCGCCGCCATTGATACGTGATGTTTCCCGGCCCATCCGCTGCGCTCACGAATGCCGCGATCCCCCCAGCCGCGACGGTGAGCGGCGCGGGCTCCTTTGTGAAAACGGGCGCGGAATTCGCAAGCGGAGTGAAGGTGACTTGATCGACCCAGCCCGTGTCGGAGCCAGCACTGGTGCTCACGTCCTTGTCATACGTCCAGTTCAGGAGATGCGATCCCGCAGGGATGATGAAGCCCCGCTGCTGCCAATCGACGGGGCCACTGATCGCCGCCTGCTCGGTTCCATCGAGATCGAAGTGGAGAAAATCGAAACCCACTTCCGACGACACTTTCCACCAAAAGCGCACGACCTGCGGGCCGCTCGCGATGAGTGAAAAGCCGGTACTGCCATTGTCCGCGATCGTGGCGCTGCGCGCGGCATCCACGCCATCGTGAGTCGTCGGCGCGGCTCCCGCGACCCGCGTCCAAGGCTTGGAAAGATCGAGGCTCCACGCGAGTGATGGCTGGTCCAGCGCGTCCGCCAGATTGGCCGTGAGATTGGTCGCGAGCGTGAGGGTGACGGAGCGCGAGCCGGTTCCGAATGCGTTCGTCGCCGTGACGGTAAAAGGATACGGGCCCGCCGTGGCGACCGTCCCGCTGATGAAACCCGTGAGCGCATTCACGCTGAGGCCCGCGGGCAGGCCGGTCGCGCCGTAGCTGGCCGGCGCATTCGTCGCGGTGATTGGGTAGCCGAACGCCGAGCCGGCATTCCCGCTCGCGGTCGTCGCGCTCGTGAGCGCGGGCGCGCTGGTGCTCGTGGGGCTGCTGCCGAAAAGGGAAAGCGTCACGCTGTTCAGCGCGCCCGTCGTGCCGACCGCTTGATCGCGCACCGTCACCGTCCAGGTCCCCGCCGCGC
>JANLQB010000160.1:0-2869 GCA_031367565.1 Verrucomicrobiota bacterium | reverse complement strand
CACCCACACTTCCCAAATCGGCACCACCGCCGGAAATCCCGATCCCACGATCGGCTCCCACGCCAATCTCCTCACCGAACTCAGCAAAGGCATCTTCGCCTTCCAGCGCGCCATGGAGCAGCTCGGCATTTCGGACAAAGTGACCTCCTTCACCGCGAGCGATTTTGGCCGCACGCTGCCTACTAACTCCATTTACGACGTCGCCGGCAGCGATCACGGCTGGGGTAGCCATCACCTCATCACCGGCGGTGCCGTCCGCGGTCAGCGCACCTACGGCACCTTCCCCATCCTCGCCAATGGCAGCCCCGACGACCTGGGCACCGGTCGCTGGATTCCCAAAGTGAGCGTCGATGAATACAGCGCCACGCTCGCGAAATGGTTCGGCGTCAGCAACAGCAACATTGCCACGATCTTCCCAAACATTGGCCGCTTCGCCTCGCCCGATTTGGGATTCATGTTGTAGCTGCCCGCTCCGTCCTTCACCGCCTCCAGGCAAGATGGATCGCGAAAATTGAGTATGAAAAAGGAGACGATTCCCGTCCTGATACTGTGCTTCATCGCCGTGATCGCGATCTGGTATTCGCGATCTCCTTCCAAAAACCCATCGCTCGCACCCGCCAGTCCAAACGCCGAGCCGCCCGCATCCGCAGCAAACGCTCCCGCCAATCCAAAGCCACCCGAGCCAACCGCCGCCAGCGAATCGACTCCCTCGACAAATCTGCCAGCGAAACCCCTTCCGCCCGCCATCCCCGTGCCAATGGAAGAAGTGCGCACCGAACTCGAAGACCTTCAAGTAACCTTCCGCGATTTCCGCACCGTCCTCGGCGAAAACCCCATCGGCACCAATGCCGAAATCACCCACGCCTTGGTCGGCAACAATCTCAAACAAGTCCGCGCCACCATCCCGCCCGGCTCCAGCATCAACGCCGACGGAGAACTCTGCGACCGCTGGCAAACGCCCTATTTTTTTCACCAACTCTCCGCGAAAGACATGGAGATCCACTCCGCTGGCCCCGACCGCATCATGGGAACCGGGGACGATCTGGTGGCGAAGTGAAATGGGCCCGGTGATTTCCGGGCCATGCTGGACGTTGGATTTCCGCTACCCATTCACACGCCGCCGCGTGTAACGTCCGCGCCTTTCCTCGATCATGACTGCACCTGACGCCGCACCCACGCCTTCCGATTTCATCCGCGACATCGTCGCCACCGACCTCGCATCCGGCAAGGTGCAGCGAGTCATCACGCGTTTTCCGCCGGAACCGAATGGCTATCTGCACATCGGCCATGCGAAGTCGATCTGCCTGAATTTCGGCATCGCGCATGAATTCGGCGGACGGTGCAATTTGCGCATGGACGACACGAATCCGGCGAAGGAGGACGTGGAGTATGTGGACAGCATCATCGCCGATGTCCGCTGGCTGATCGGCGGTTGGGCGGACAAAGAGGTGCGCTTCAAAACGGAGGGCGAGCCGTTCTACGCGAGCGATTATTTTCAGCAACTCCACGACTACGCCGTGCAGCTCATCGGCCTCGGCAAAGCATACGTCTGCGATCTCACGGCGGAGCAGACCGACGCGTATCGTGGCGCTCCCGGCGAGCCGGGAAAACCGTCGCCTTTCCGCGACCGCAGCGTGGCGGAAAATCTCGATCTTTTCGCGCGGATGAAAGCGGGCGAATTCCCCGATGGCGCACGCACCCTGCGGGCGAAGATCGACATGGCGCATCCGAATGTGTGGCTGCGCGATCCCCTGCTCTTCCGCATCCGCCACACCGTGCATCATCATACGGGCAACGCGTGGTGCATCTACCCGCTCTACGATTACGCGCACTGTTTGTCGGACTCGATCGAAGGCATCACGCATTCCATCTGCACGCTGGAGTTCGAGGTCCACCGCCCGCTTTACGACTGGATTATCGACACGCTGCCGGTGCCGCAACCGCGCCCGCATCAGTACGAATTTGCGAAGCTGATGCCGACACACATGGTCATCTCGAAACGAAAGCTGCTCGCCTTTGTGAACGAGAAAATTGTGAACGGCTGGGACGACCCGCGCATGCCCACGCTCAGCGGTCTGCGGCGGCGCGGCATCACGCCGGAAGCCGTGCGACAATTCGCTTACAACATCGGCGTCACGAAGTATCAAAGCTCCACGGATGTCGCCGTCTTCGAGCACGCGATCCGCAGCGACCTCAATGTGCGCGCGCTTCGGCGTCTCTCGGTGCTGCGTCCGATCAAGGTCGTCATCACGAATTACCCCGAAGGCCAGACCGAGGATTGCCTCGCAACGAACAATCCTTCCGATCCCGAAAGCGGCACGCGCCCGGTGCCATTCAGCCGCGAACTGTGGATCGAGCAGGATGACTTCGCCGAAGTCCCGCCGCCAAAATTTTTCCGCCTCAAACCGGGCGGCGAAGTCCGGCTGAAATACGCCTTCATCATCAAGTGCGAGGAAGTGGTGAAAGACGCAGATGGCCATGTGACCGAGCTGCGCTGCACCGCCGACCTCGAATCGAAAACCGGTGGTCCAAATGCCGGTCGCAAAGTGAAAGGCACGATCCACTGGGTGAGCGTCGCGCACGCCATCGACGCCGAAGTGCGGCTCTACGACCGCCTCTTCCACGACGCCGAACCCGAAGCCGAAGGCCGCGACTGGCGCACCGCGCTGAATCCAAATTCGCTGGAAATCGTGACCGCGAAAGTCGAGCCCTCGCTCGCAAACGCGACCCTCGAAGAACGCTATCAATTCGAGCGTCTCGCCTACTTCGCGCTTGATCCGAAAGACTCGCGTCCCGGCGCGCTCGTCTTCAATCGCACGATCACGCTCAAAGACGCGTGGGCGAAAGAGACGGCGAAAGGATAACGTCC
>JANLQB010000119.1:0-7910 GCA_031367565.1 Verrucomicrobiota bacterium | reverse complement strand
GATCGGGGTGCGGGGGGGGTGGGCCGGGTCAAACTGGGGGGGCGGGGGGGGGTGTGTTGGGGGTGGGGGCGGTGGGGGGGGGGGGGGGGGGGGGGGGGGGGGGGGGGGGCACGCGCCGGGCGCGACGGGGCGTTCCAGCGGGCGGACAGGGCCGGGCTTCGTGCTGATTTTGCGTCCGAGAAAGCTCATGTCACGCGCCGCACCGAACGGGCCGGGCGTGCAGATGCGCCGAGGAAAATGGGGCGTGTGAACATTTCATAGGCAGGCCGTTTTTAGCGAGGTTCATGCCAGCGCAGCAAGCTGCACGTCAGCCCCGCAATCCCTCGCACAAAACGATAGACGCATGTCGGGCACGTGGATTTACTGCGCGCGACCTCAACAATCCGCCATCCCGCTCACCACCTTATGTTTTCCCACGTCGTCATTTTCTGGACCAAACCCGAGCTTCCGAACGCCGCAGACGAACTCGTCGCAGGCATGGAGAAATACCTGCGCCCGATCCCCGGTGTGCTCAGTTTTCACGTGGGTCGCATGGTGAAAAGCCACCGCGATGTGGTGGATCAGAGTTATCAGGCGGCACTGAATCTCATCTTTTCGGACAAGGCCTCTCAGGACGCGTATCAGGTGCATCCGCTCCACCTCGAGTTTGTGGAGAAATGCTTTAAGCCGAACTGTGTCCGCGCGGTGATCTACGACTTTGAGTAGGCGCGCGGTTAGCGTGCGTAGAGCGAGCTGATTTTTCCGCCGGGCACGCCGGCGGCGGTTTCTTCGGAGATGGGCAGGTGACAATCGACTTCAACGCCGCGGGTCCGCAGGGCGGCGAGGCAGATGACCAAGGGAGCGGTGGGGGCGGAGATGAAATCGCGATTTCCAAAGGCGCCTTCCCACCCATCGCCCTCGCGGCGTATGAGCAGTGGCTCGAGGCCGTGGCTGAGGTGTTCCACGAGTTCCCACGCGATGGTGAGTTCGCTGGAATACCGTCGGAATTCCCGGACTTCCGTGAGCACCGTGGTGGGGTATTCGCCCTCATGAACGAACTGGCTGAAGAAGGGATCATTCACGGCTTCAACGGCTTCCTCCACGGAATCGAATCGAAAATCCGTGTGGGAATTGGTCCAGTGAATCCGGGGGATTTCACCAGTAAGATATTTCCCGACCACGGCGTCCAGTTCCGACAGGGAGCGAACGCGAATACTCCGCGATGCATCGTCTTTCCTCTTCATATCGGTGGAAAGTGGATTTTAACGGCCTGAATTGGAAGCCGAATTTCACCGGAAATTTACTTCCGGCTGAGTTTGTAAAATAGCCAGAGGCCGAGGCCAATGAAGAGAACATTTGGCAGCCAGATGAGTAGCTCGGGATGCGCCTTTGGGTTCTCTTTCAGCGCGTCGGCGATGAGGATGAAAATAAAATAGACGAACGCGACGACGAGGCTGAGGAGGAAACCGGCGGTGGTTTCCTTCCGATGTGCGGTGATGGCGAGCGGCACGCCAATGAGGGCGAAGGCGAAGGAGGCGAGTGAGAAGGAGAAGCGTTTGCTGACTTCTGTCTTCGCAGCGGATTGTTCGGAGGCGCGCTGCTTCTCATCGCCTTTGGCGACGGTTTTGGATTGGTTCTGTTTCAGACGATCTTGCAACTCGCTGACGGTCATCGTGCTAAGTCCCTTTTTCTTCTTCGCCTTGTCGTAGAGCTCCTGGAGCGAGATGGGGAAGGTCGTTTCCTTCGCGGTGTTGCCGAGGCTGATTTTCATCAGGTTCGTCGGGTCTTCGGCGTTTCGTTCCTCGTATTGGGCGTCGAAAAGATGGAGCAGAAGCTGGCCGTGCTCAGGGTCCGTTTTTAGCACGCCACGCCGCGCAAAAACGACGCGGATCGGGAAGGATTCCTCGTCCATTTCATAGACGACGATGTTGCGGAGTTCCGGTCCGTCGTTTTGCTCGATGTAGATTTTCCGGCCGGGAAATTCGTTGATGACCTTGTCGCTGCCGAACATCGCGAGCGGATTGTTCGTGGCGATATTTGAAAGGGCATCTTTCATCTTCACCTGCGCACGCGGGGCGACGTCGATATTGATCCAAAGGCAGATGCCGGCGAAGACGGCGGCGAGGAGGAAAACGGTGACGCAGGTGCGCGGGATGCTGATGCCGCTGGAGCGAAGGGCGATGAGTTCGTTCTCGGCGGACATTTTCCCAAACACGAGCAGGATGGCGGTGAGGAACCCCCACGGAATCGTGAACGTGAGCGAGAAGGGGACGATGTACGCGATGAAGCTGAGGATGAGATCAAGCGGCGCGTTGTGATTGATGAGGAGTTCGAGGAGGCTCTTGAAGACCTGCCCGAGCACGAGCACGACGCTCAGGATGCCGACGCCGAAGATCGACGTGCTGAGCACCTGCCGGCAGACGTAGCGATCGAGGATTTTCATGGCGGCGTGGCGACGTCAGAGAGCGCTTCGCCCCTGCCGCCGAGGGCGGCGCGATTCATCAAAACTGGACGGTGACTCCGAGCGAGAGGCCGAAGGCCTGGAAGGAGGCGAAGTCAGCCGACGAGTCATTGTCCGCGAAGGTGGTGGCGACGTTTCCGAAGACACTGTTCGTGAATTGATAAGTCAGATTCGCGCCGAACAAATGCCGGTAGTCGCTGCGGTCCACGTTTTGGAAACTGGAATACGTGAACTGGTAGAACAGCGTGCCAACCATGCGGTCGTTGAACTGATGTGTGACGCCGACGATCGCGCGGTTTTGCGTGCGGTTATCGACGGTCGGGTCGGCGTAGTAATTCGTGAAGCTGTAGCCGACGAAGGCCATCGAGTAGCCTTTGTTAAACGCGTAGCCCCAGTCCGTCCCGGCGGTGAGCCCGACGGCTTGGGTGATGCGTTCGCCGGTGTCGAAGCTATCGTAGCGATATGGCTCCGCGCCGACGTAGATGCGCGGCCAGTTGATCTTCGGCCGCCAGTCCAGCGTGGAGATGATGCTGTAGCCGATGAACCCGCGCTCATCGTGCTGCGTGTAGATGCCGGACTCGACCTTCGCGGCGATGTCGAAGGAGAAATTGTGTTTCAGCGGCGTGTTGAAACCGACTTCGACTTGCGGGAAAAAGATGAGGTCGCCGCTGCGGTGGTTGCCGGTGAGCTTCGCGTTCGTGCTGAACTCGGAGCGCATCTGAAGATTCGACCGAAACGCGGGCTTCCCGCCCATTTCCTCGGGATCGGTCTGTTCGATCACGCCGATGTCTTCGACTTCCTTTGCACTCTGGCTGGAAGAAATGTCTCCGGCGTGCGCACGGATGAGTGCGCACAGGGCTAGCGTCGGGATGAAAAACGAGGCGCGCATTTTAGTAAGGCGGGCCTCCATTGTTGCCATTCGGCGGACGCGGCACATTCACGCGCGTCCGGGGGATGTCGAAAACGCCGATCGAACCCGGCAGATTTTGCGTGCGTTGCAGCGTGTCGAAATTTGAAATATCGCCGATTGCCAGCGCGAGACGGCGACCGGGCAGCAAACGCTCTTCGGTAAAGCCGGGCATCGGCCCGTTAAACGCCATCAGCGCACCGTCGATCGCCTTCGCCGGATCAAACCGTGCGATCACAATCCGCCCATCCGGCAGCATCCGCGCAAACTCCCCGGCCTTCACTTTTCTCCCCGAAGGAATCAGCGTCACCTCGCCCTCCAGCACCGCGATCGTGTCGCGCGAAACTTTCCCCACCGTGCCCGTGATGGCTGCCGTGAGCGATGGCGTCTTGATCATCCCGCCGCCCTGTCCACGCGGGACAAAAAAGGTGAACGTGCCTTCCTTCAAATTCAGCGTGCGCGTGTCCGACTCGAACGAAAACACCGTGTTCTGCCCGATGCGCACCACCGAGCCGTCATCGTATTGCAGTTCCGCGCGCGATTCGGATTCCGTGAGCAGATAGCTGGTCGGCCCCACGATGTCGCCCTGGCTCGCCGGCCGCGTTTTCCCTTTTCCGCCCGCGATCTGTCCGTAGGCGACTTTGTTCTGCGTGCGCGTGAGCGTGGCGCGGGTGAAAGGCACCGCTGCGCCAGCAAGCGCGACCGTCAGCGAAAGCACGACGGTTGCGAGGATAGTGATGAGTTGAGTGGACGATTCGAGGCGTCCGGAGCGGTTCACGGCGGGGACATTCCCGAGCGCGGCGGAATCAGTCAAGATTCAATGTGAAGGGGGAACTCCGCGCTGTTCGCGGTGTCCGGGCGGTTGTAGAAGCGGCGCACATGTCGAAGCTGAAACATCTGTATTATCGGAGTCTCGCGATTGCCTGCCTTGCCTGCACGGGGCTCGTGCTGCTTTTACATCTCTATGTGAATCCTTATCGCGATCGCGAATGGAAGGTCCGCGACGGGCTCGCAAAATTCGGCAAACGTTCACCGGCCAGCCCGGACGTTATTTTTTTGGCGATCGACAACATTTCAGCCACGCAGGATGCGCTTTTTAGCGATGAAAAAGGGGCGACGCCGGGCTTGAAGCGGATGGAAGGAGGCTTCCCTTTTCCGCGCGATTTTTATGCGCTGGTGATCGAGCAACTCGTCGGCGCAGGCGCGCGGGTCGTGGCGTTCGACATGCTTTTCCCGAGTGAAAAAGACACGGATGGCCCGTTCCGCGAGGCGCTAGAAAAATACGCGGACAAAGTCGTGATCGGCGCAAATCTGGAGCAGCGCGATCAAGGCGCGCGGGCCGGTTCGGAGCGCATCCGGCACGCGCTCGTCCCGCCGTCGTCCTCGCTGATTCCGCCGCCGAAACGCGGTCTGGATCACCGCGCCGGGTTTGTGAATTTCTGGCCCGATCCCGAAGGATTACTCGTCCGCAAAGCGCGCTACCGGACCACCCTGGAAGAGATCAACGACCTTCCTCCTGAGGACAATTCACCGCTGCTCGTTTCGCTGAGCGGACGCATTTTGGAAAAAATGGGCCGCGCAAATCTGATCCCGTCGCCGCGCCGCCCGGTCATGTTTCGTTTCGCCGAAGACGCGCGCCCGTTCCCGCTCTACGAGATGTTCGTGCCGAATCTCTGGGCAAAACCGCCTTACAATGGCGGCGCGCTTTTTCGCGACAAGGTCGTCATCATCGGCCCCGACGGGAATTGGGTGAAGGATGAATTGGAAACGCCCTTCGGCCTCACGAACGGCCCGCGCATCCATCTCAGCACGCTGAACGCGGCGCTCGCGGGCGACTTCCTCTACGAAACTTCGCCGCGCGAAAATTTTCTCCTCATTCTCCTCGGCGGCCTCATCGCGTGGCTGCTCGGTCGTGGTATGCGCGATCCGCTGCATCGCTTCGGCGTTCTCGTCGGGCTGGCGATTGGCTTGTATGGCCTGGCCCAGATTCTTTTTAATGCCGCCGGTATTTTCCCGATCGTGCTGAGCCCGCTACTCGCCCTCGTTGCGAGCGGGGCGACTTTTTCGATCGTAGAGCAAGTCCTCGAAAGGCGCGAAAAAACCAAGCTCCGCAAAACCTTCGAGCGGTACGTTTCCAAAGACGTGGTGAAGGAACTGGTGGATAACCCGGAAGGCTGGCTGAGCACACAGGAGGGCCAGCGCAAACCGATCACGGTTCTTTTCTCCGATCTGCGCGGCTTTACCACGCTCACGGAAAGCGCTGATCCGCACGAACTCGTGAAGCAGCTCAACGAGTATTTCGACGACATGGTCGAGATCGTTTTCGCAAACAAAGGCACGCTCGACAAATTCATCGGCGACGCGGTGATGGCGCACTGGGGCAGCATCACTTCCGAGGGCGTGGTGGAAGATTCGCACCGCGCGGTGAGCACGGCGATCCAGATGCGCAAGGCGCTCGCGCTCGCCAACCCGGAATGGAAAAAACGCGGGATGCTCGAACTCCAATTCGGCATCGGCGTGAACATGGGCGAGGCGATCATCGCCAGTCTCGGCTCGAAACAAAAAGCCGAAGTCTCCGCGATCGGCGATGCCGTGAACCTCGCCTCGCGGCTCGAAGGCGTGACGAAGAATTATCACATCGACCTGTGCATCGGCGAAAACGTGGCGACGCTCGTGCGCGATGCGTTCATCCTGCGCTCGCTGGATTCGATCGTGGTGAAAGGCAAAACCCACGCCGTCAAAATCTTCGCCGTCCTCGACGAATGCGGCCCCGGCATTTTCCCGCCCGCCTGGCTCCCGCGCCACGAGGAAGCAGTGAAACTTTACCGCGCCGGAGATTTCCCCGCCGCGGAAACCGCATGGCGCGAAGTGCTCGCGCAAGCGCCGAGCGATCGCATCGCGGAGGTCTTCATCGAACGCTGCGCTGCATTGCGGGCGAATCCACCGGCGGAGAAGTGGACCGGCGTTTTCGAGATGAAGAGCAAGTAGTCTGGCATCGGCACGCTGGGAAATTCCATTTGCCACCCATTCCGTTTTCGCGTTGAGGTAGCGGCCCTTTTTTATATGAGCCAAATGCGTCGCGTAGTTATTACCGGGATGGGAGTCGTCACCCCGGTCGGAAATGATCTCTCTACTTTCTGGGACAATCTCGTCCACGGACGCAGCGGCGTGAGGCCGATCACCCATTTCGACGTGTCGCAGTATGACTGCAAGATCGCCGCTGAGGTGCGCGATTTCGATGCGGTGAAATTTTTCAAAACACCGAAGGACGTGCGCCGGACCGACCGCTTCACGCACCTCGCGATCGGCGCGGCGAAGATGGCCATGGAAAATGCGGGCCTCACCGCGCCGCTCGCCGATCCCGAGCGTTTCGGCGTGATGCTGGGCAGCGGCATCGGCGGACTGAAGACGACCGAGGATCAGCACACCGTCCTCATGAACAAAGGCCCGAGTCGCATCTCGCCGTTTATGATTCCGATGCTCATCGGCAATATGGCGAGCGGCATGGTGAGCATGGAATACGGGATGCAGGGACCAAATTTCGCGACCGTCTCCGCGTGCGCCACGAGCGCACATTCGATCGGTGAAGCGTGGCGCATGATCCGCGAGGATGACGCGGATGCCTTCCTCGCGGGCGGCTCCGAGGCGGCGATCGTGCCGCTCGGCATCGGCGGATTTGCGGCGATGCGCGCGCTTTCCACGCGAAATGACGATCCGGCGGGGGCGTCGCGTCCATGGGATCGCGACCGCGATGGCTTCGTGATGGGTGAAGGCGCGGGCGTGATCGTGATGGAAGAACTCGAACACGCGAAACGTCGCGGCGCGAACATCATCGCCGAGATCGTCGGCTACGGCCTGACGGCGGACGCTTTCCACATGAGCGCCCCGCTGCCGAATCACGAGCAAGCGCAGCGCTGCATGAAAATGGCGCTCGCGAAAGCTGGGCTGAATACCGACGAGGTCGATTACCTCAACGCCCACGGCACCTCGACGCCGATCGGCGACGTGTGCGAAGTGCGCGCCGTGAAAGCCGTCTTCGGCGACCACGCCCGCAACGGCCTGCTCTGCTCCTCCACGAAATCCATGACCGGCCATCTGCTCGGCGCGGCGGGGGTCGTGGAGACGATCGTCTGCGCGAAAATCATCGAGACCGGCATCGTCCCGCCGACCATCAATCTCGAAAATCCAGGCGAAGAGTGCGACCTCGACTTCGTGCCGAACAAGGCGCGCGAGAAAAAAGTGCGCGTCGCGGTGAACAATTCGTTCGGTTTCGGCGGGCACAACGCGTCGTTGGTCATCAAGGCTTTCCAGTAAGGCGACAGGGTGACCGGCGGGTTGGAGGGCGGGAGGTAACCCAATGTTCATTTGCGCCACGGCCCGATCGTGGGAAGATCCGTGCGTTTTGCTTTTGAACCCAACTTTGCTCCAACGCTCCGCCGGAATCCGGCGCACCATCGCCGCTGCAATTTTCGCAGGCGCCCTGGCTTTTTGGCCGGGCGCGGGGCCTCGTTCCTTGGCGAAAGAAAAGCCCGCCTCACCCGTCGTGCAGAAGGAAGTCGTGGA
>JANLQB010000053.1:0-4063 GCA_031367565.1 Verrucomicrobiota bacterium | reverse complement strand
GGCGGCAAATTTTGCGTTCAGTTCCGCGGCCGTTTCCATGAACGTGACGAGCGCTGCGGGGACGCCTTTGTATTCTTTGCCGACCTTTTTCACCACGCCCGCTTGCACGAGATTTTGCAGCTTTTCATAAGCCCGGAGTCGAAGCATTTCCTCGCCGCCGCCGGCCGCATTGCGTGCGCGCAGATTTGCGTGGACGATCGCGAAGAGCGACTTGAATTCGAATGAGTTTTTAGCGGAAAGAACGGTGGCTAGTTCTTCGGCAACGCGATCGGGACCGCGGCGCGAAAAACCGTAGGTGGTTTTCATTGCGATCTCTATAGCGCGGATTTGTGAAAACGCTGTGACAAACTTACCCAAAGTCGCAAATAGGGAGGTTGCGGGGCGTTTTGGAAATTGGCGGTGGCGGGCGGGAGGGGGGTGGCTTACAGGGATATGCCGCATGAAAACAGAACTGCTCGTCATCCTCGCTCTCGCTGCCGCGCTGGCTTTTCACCGGAGTTCGGGAGGATCCGGAGGCTCCGCCTGTGGCTCGTCCGGCTGTTTGTTTTTGCCAGTCGAGTTTCAGCAGCCGTCCAAATTGCTCAACACGAGCGCAGCGCCTCCGACCGAAGGAATCGCGGCTGCGAATCCTGACGCGCCTCGTTGAAGGAATTGGAGCGCGTTCCGCTTTCCGAACCGCTGCTGCTGCGGTCGATGCGGCTGAATATCACGGCGGGCACGGTCGGCATGTTTTGGCTCGCGGTGTCGTATGGGCTGCCGTTGCCGCTTTTCATGGAAGCGATCGGCGCGAGCGGGCAGCAGCTAGGAGCGGTCGGCGCGCTGCGACAGCTTGCGATGCTCGGGCAGATTCCGGCGGCGCTTTTTGTCGAGCGGCTGGCGCGGCGGAAGGCATTTTGGGCGCGGGCTTGTGCGCTGCATCGGCTCATGTGGCTCGTGCCCGCACTTTTGCCGTGGCTGCTGCCGGAGCGGAAGGAATGGTATCCGGTGGCGATTATCGTGGCGCTGGCCCTGAGCGATGTGCTCGCAAATCTCAGCTCCGCGCCGTGGCTGAGCTGGATGGCGGATTTGCTGCCAGCGGAGCGCAGCGGGCGATTTTGGGGTGTGCGACAGGGCGTGTTTTCGATCGGGCTGATCTTCGCGTTTATTTTTTACGGGAAGTTGCTCGATCACTTTCCAGCGAGCGCCGGGCTGAATGGGTTCACCATTGTCTTTGGGCTCGGAGCGCTCGCGGGGCTGGCGGATGTCATCATCCATTGGTGGGTTTACGAGCCTGCGCCGCTGCCGCACGGGAGCGGTGATCCGATCTGGAAAAGGATCGTCGAACCGATGCGCGATCCGGTTTTCCGTCGGCTCACGTTCGCGCTCGGCGCGTGGTCGTGCGCGGCGGCGATGCCCGGGATTGCGAACGGGCTCCCTGGTTTTTTTAACGTCGTGTATTTGAAGCAAAACTTCGGCGCGACCTACTCGCAGGCGTCTCTGCTGCTGGTCGCGTCGGCTTTCGGGAGCATTCTTTCCGCACGTCGGATCGGCCATCTGATCGACCTGCACGGAGCGCGGCGCGTCGCCGTGTGGCTCATGCTCGCGGGGTCCGCGATCTCGCTCGCGTGGTTTTTCGTCTCGCCCGCGCAGGTGCATTTCACGCTGCCATTTCTCGGCGCGCAATCGATCCCGCAACCCGTGCTGCTCATGAGCGCAGCGTCCATTCCGATCGGCGGATTTTATGCAGGAATGCTGCTCTGCCAGTATCGCCTTTCGCAAATCCACACCGCGCCCGAAGGCCGCACGCTCACGATGGCCGTCCACTGGTCGCTCGTCGGGCTCATGGCCTCGGTCGGGCCGATGCTCGCGGGGTTCATCAAGGATCATTTCCCCTCGGCACTCAGCCGCATCACGCTCCCGTTTGGCGCACCGCTTTCGTACTTCCAAATCATCATCGTCATCCAGGTCGCGCTCATCTGGCTGGTCGCCGCTCCGCTGCTGGGGAAGGAACGCTGAACGGATTTTTTAATCACGAAGGGCACGAAGGGAGAAGACGCTTTCGATCCATTTCCCCCGCTTCGTGCTCTTCTTGGTTAAAATTTAGAGCGGGCTCGCGGTGAAGCGCGCCACCCACGTCCCGCACGCCACGCTCCACACGCACACCGCGCCGTCCGCGCCGCCGCTCGCGAAGACTTCGCCAGATGGCGCGACGGCGAGCGATTGCACCACGTCGCGATGGCCGAGCAGCGTGAAGATTTCACGCTGATTGCTGTATTGATACACGCGCACCGCCGCGTCCGCGCCCGCCGTGAGCAGGCCCCACGGGCTCGCCGCCAGCGCCATCACTTCACTCGGGATGTCTTTGTATTCCGCGCGGCGCTCCGCCTTGTCGGCTTTCCACACATTCAGCGAACGCCCGCGCGCGAGTGAGACTAGCGTATTGCCACCGGAAAAGACCGCGCCCAAAAGCCCCGTCTCGTGCTCGCCATAAGTCGCCTCCAACTCGCCCGTCGCCGCATCGAAAACTCGCGCCGTCCGATCGCGACTCGCCGAGACGAGCAGCTTCCCGTCCGGGCTGAAAGCGACCGTCTGCACCCAGTCCGCGTGCTGTTTCAAAAGCCGCGTCTGTTTCCCGCTCGTCGTGTCGAAAAAACGAATCGTGCGATCCCCGCTGCCGACTGCGAGCTGCGACCCATCCGGGCTGAACGCGACGCTCAACGCGCTCTCCGCCAGATCGCACAAATACCGCACCTGAAATCCCGCGCCCGCCTCCACCAGGGCCACCCCGCCCCATTGCGAAGGTGCGCCGCCCACCACCGCGATCACGTTTCGCTGCGGGTGCCACGCGATCGACGCGATCCGCTCCGGCATTCCCCCGATCCGCCGCACCAGCCCCCCGCTCGCCGCATTCCAAATCGTCACCTCGCCGTATCCGCTCACCGCGAGCTGCGTGCTATCCGGCGAAAACGCGAGCGCCGTCACCGGTTGCGGACGCGGGTAATGCTCGGGCGCGGCGTGCAGCAGCGAATCGCGCGCGAGCTCCATGATCGGTCGCGACGGATCGCCCCCATCGCCCACCGCACCTTCCCGAATCCACCGCTCCACGAGCCCGATCTCCGCCGCCGGAAGCGCGTCCGCCTTTTGTGGCATGCGATCATCCATCGCCGTTTCCACCAGCCGCAAATACAGCTCCGATTCCCCCGGCTTCCCCGCGACGATCGGCGGCAGCTCGCTCTCCCCTGTTTTCCAAAGACGCACCAGCGAATCCAGCCGGTAACGCCCCTTCGCCGAGTCCTCATTGTGACACGCCGCACAGCGCCGATGCAGCAGCGGTGCGACCTCCGCGCGAAAACTCACCGGCCCGTCCGCGAGGGCGGAGGCCGTGAACAAAGCGAGGAAAAGCAGTGGAAGCACCATGTCGGATGATCCATGGAACGGCGGGGGATTAGCGAGGAACGCGCTTCGCCCGTCCCATTCCGGGAATAAGTCGCGGCGACTGACTCAGCGGCAGGCTTTCAGACAAACCCCAGCCCCCTTATCCCGCCGCATCCTCCATCTTCAAAAAGAAGCCGCTAAACTCGGCCTCCAACTCAGCCCCGCCCTCGAACCCGATGTCTTGTTATTCAGGAGGCGTTGCGGTGAGTGCGGTTGCGGTGAGGTCGCTGACCCGGTGGGCGCTTCGGCCTTGGCGAGCAGGTTTGGCGAAGGATGGGCGGCGTGATCGGGGCGTGGGGTCTTTGGCCAGAAAGGCTTTCTGGGCCTTGCCCGCAGGCCGGTGGAACGCATGAGGCGGGCGATGCGCTGGAGCGGACGGCCGCCCGAGGCACCCGCGCTGGCCCGCGCCATCCGCGGGCACTGGGGCATCGAAAACTCGCTGCACTGGGTTGCTCGACCGTCGCGATGAGCGAGGACCAGGGCCGCGCGTTCACGGCGCGGCGTGCAGGCGGAAGAAGCGGCGCGGATGCGCGGGATCGGTGGTGAGGTAAAGATCGCACACCTCCACCGTGCGCAGCGCCCCCGCGCCCGTCTCGGCGACATTCCCGCCGCCGACGAGCGCCACCATCGGCGCACCCGCAGTGCTGCG